>NZ_BCQU01000033.1:0-62499 GCF_001552235.1 Actinomadura rubrobrunea NBRC 15275
AAGTCACCGCGATACCGCGACCCCGCCACCAGCGCACCCAAATCCAGGGTGTACAGCTGCTTGTCCTTCAACGTCTCGGGCACCTCGCCCTTGACGATCTTCTGCGCCAGCCCCTCCACCACCGCGGTCTTACCGACACCCGGCTCACCGACCAGCACCGGATTGTTCTTCGTCCGCCGCGACAGCACCTGCATGACCCGCTCGATCTCCTTGTCACGACCGATCACCGGGTCCAACTTGCCCTCACGCGCCGCCTGCGTCAGATTCCGACCGAACTGGTCGAGCACGAGAGAGGTGGACGGAGCGGACTCGGCGGGCCCACCGGAGGCGGCAGGTTCCTTGCCCTGGTAACCGTGCAGGAGCTGGATCACCTGCTGACGCACACGGTTCAGGTCCGCGCCCAGCTTCACCAGCACCTGAGCGGCCACACCCTCGCCCTCACGGATCAAACCCAGCAGGATGTGCTCGGTGCCGATGTAGTTGTGCCCCAGCTGCAACGCCTCACGCAGCGACAGCTCCAGCACCTTCTTGGCACGCGGAGTGAACGGGATGTGCCCCGACGGCGCCTGCTGACCCTGGCCGATGATCTCCTCGACCTGCTGCCGCACCGCCTCCAGACTGATCCCCAACGACTCCAGCGCCTTGGCCGCGACCCCCTCACCCTCGTGGATCAAGCCAAGCAGAATGTGCTCGGTGCCGATGTAGTTGTGGTTGAGCATCCTGGCCTCCTCCTGAGCCAGGACGACAACCCGCCGCGCGCGGTCGGTGAACCTCTCGAACATCTCGTCGCTCCTCACAGAGCGGTTGGGCAGTGTCCGGAATGTCCGGACCTGTCCTTCCGCATGCTAGCCCGCCCCGAGGAGGCCGCCCGGTGCAGTCCCACCAGGAGACGTTCCCCAGCTAAGCGCTGTTCATCCTCATCCAACTACCGCGACGGCGCGCGATGTTCCCTCTACGCCTCAAGCGAACGAGGGCTTTCCGCAGGTCGGCGCGGCCTTCTGCGAGGACGCGCCGCATCCGCGGTGTTCGCCGCACCGGCCTTGTCCGGGGGCGCCGTCAATACCCGACAAGGCCGTCATCCGCAAGCCCGCACCGCCCATGGCGGCATGTCTCCTTCACCGAGGGGTCTGGAGGCTCCGGACGCCTCGAAGGGAGACGCCGACTTCCCTGCCGCCCTGGTGCAGAGCGCGCACTATGTAGGACGCTCACGCCCTGCCCGGACGTGACACCCAGTCTGCCGGGAGACACCGACATCCGTGCACTCGGCGGTAAGCGGACCCCACCGAGCCGGATGCACCTCACCAATGTAGGCGAGCCGCGCCCCTGTCCCGGGCTGCCGCTGAAGCCGTCGGCGAGCCGCCTCCCAGCTCCCCTCAGCGCCCCCACGACCTGGGGGTGCCCCGGGAGGCCCGAGACCGGCCCCGCTCGGACGTGAGCGCCAGTCCTCCACGACGCCCTGCTCCGTGCGGTGCGCCTCGACACCGGCGACATCGGCGTCCTGGCCGACCCGACGGGCCCCGCCCGACGGTGAGAGCGGGCCCACCAGATCAGGACGACCTGACGCGCGGGAAAGGCGGCCGGCCCGGACTGCGGCTGGAAGCCCTTGCGCACGGACCGACGGCCGCGCGAACGCACCGAGCAGAACGCCGCACATGTCCTCACGGCCCATCGCAGCTGGGCCCGAGGATCGACCCAGGCGTCCGAGGCCGCCCCCTCGGGAAGACCTCATCCGCACGGAAGCGCCGAGCCACCGAGCAAGCCGCCCTTCACTTGCAGCCCCCACACCGGAGATACCGGCAGTTCAGCGCCCCGAATACCCCGGCCTGGAGGTGAGCCGAACTCACCGCGCAGGCCCCCTACACATGCAAGGGGCAGCCGGGCCTGAGCTGCCACTGGAGGCCCTTACGCGCGACCTCCTGCGACGGCCGCCAGCACTCCCTCTCAGGACGTCCTACGCGCCTACAGCGCCCCTCAGGCATCGATCGCCGACGCAAGCGGCACGAAGGCGACATGGTCATGACCGCGGGGTCGGCCGTGGATCCGTCCGCGACGTGCACCACTCCTTCCTGGGGGCCGAATCGTCCGCGGCTCGGGCAGTCACCTGTTCTACCGCCTGCCCGCGCCTCGGGGATCGCTCCGGACGCTCGAGGACAGATCCCGCCTGGAGGTGAGCGGAACTCACCGCGCAGGCCACCTTCACGTGCAAGGGGCGGCCGGGCCTGAGCTGCCGCTAGAGGCCCTTACGCCCGACCTCATGCGAACGATCCGCCGGCACTCTCTCTCAGGATGTCCTACGCGCCCACAGCGGCCCTCAGCGACGCCATCGCCGACCCAAGCGGCACGAAGGCGACATGGTCAGGCTGCGGGGTCGGTCGTGGAGTCCGTCCGCGACGTGCACCGCACCTTCTCGGAGGCCGAACAGGGTGGCCGCCCGCGGCTCGGGCAATCGCCTTCTACCGCCTGCTCGCCCCTCGGGGACCGCTCCGGACGCCCCGAGGTCGGCCCGCTCGGACGTGAGCGCCAGTCCTCCACGACGCCCTGCTCCGTGCGGTGCGCCTCGACACCGGCGACATCGGCGTCCGGGCCGACCCGACGGGTCTCGCCCAACGGTGAGAGCGGGCTCACCGGACAGGACGGCCTGGCGCGCGGGAAAGGCGGCCGGGCCCGGACTGCGACTGGAAGCCCTGCGCATGGACCTCCCGGCGACTGCGCGGACGCACCGAGCAGCACGCCACGACACGCCCGCATCGGCCCATCGCAGCCGGGCCCGAGGATCGCCTCGGACGTCCCGACGACGGTCCTTCGGGAAGGACCTCACCCGGACGTGAGCGCCGACCCACCGAGCAAAGCCGCCCTCCACTTGCAGCGCGCCCCACACCGGAGATACCGGCGTTCAGGTCGTCCCGAATGACCTGAGGACGGCCCCCGCCCGAAGGTGAGCGGAACTCACCGGACAGGACGCCTCGCCCCGTCGCGGCGATCCTTCACATGAGCCGCAACGGGGTCCGGGGATCGCCCCCGGGAGACACCAAAGACGGGCCACCCGCGGAGGTGAGCGCAACTCACCGAGCAGGGTGGCCCGCCCGGACGGACGAACGGGCTCAGTTGGCCGCCTCGTACTGCTCGATCACATTCTGCGGGATGCGGCCGCGCTCATTGACCTTGATGCCATTGCGCTTGGCCCACGCGCGGATCTCGGCGCTGCGCTCGCGGCTCGAGGCGCCGCGCTGCCGGCGGCCGCCCCGGCGGACGGTGCCCGCCTTGCGGCCCTTCTCGACGAACGGCTGCAGGGAATCCCGCAGCTTCTTAGCGTTGGCGCTACTGAGATCGATCTCGTACGAGGCGCCATCGATCGAGAACTGCACGGTCTCGTCCGCCTCGCCACCGTCGAGGTCGTCGACGAGAAGCACCTGAACCTTCTGTGCCATGGAGACAGACCTTTCAGCTGGAGCAAACTGCATTCGGTTGACAAACATATACCGCCATGCTTGCCGATGACAATTCAACACTCGCGATGAAGTTTGCTTGCCCCTCGGTAACTCTTCGTAATCACGAGGGGCGAAACCGGGTCGGCGGCCCCTTAGCCCCGGCCCCGGCCGGGGCCCGAGGAGGGCCTGGCGTGGCGGAATTGTCCGGCCCCTGGAGCCGGGTCACGATTTCGGCGTGACCGAGATCACGCCGCCCGGACCGCCGGGACGATCATGCATTGGGCGGGGTTTCCGGGCCGGCGGCTTTCGGGACGACCCGCCGCGCCTGCGGAAATGAGGGTCCGGCTCACCTTAACGGGGAGGGCGGCGGCGTCCCCCGGCGACCCCGATTAAGCCCGACGTAACGGCACTAACCACACGGGCCGAGGGAATGCCGCGGCGGCCGCACCCCCTGTGACGTCGGTGTTGGCGCCGGACCGGAGCCGCCGATGTCGATAGATTCCGGCCGGGAGCGGCGCCGCGAAATCCTTTGCCGTCGCCCGGCGCACGCCTCGACTTCCCGGCGCCGCACCGCCGGTCGACCGTGACCGCACCACACCGATAACAGCGGATAAGCGAGCAATGCCGTCACGCGGTGGAGCGCTTCACCCGGCGAACGGACATCGTTAGGAGCGCCGCCTGCGCCGCGTCATCGTGCCTCTGCGCGGCGACGCGCCGACGGGAGCATACGGCACCGGCACCTCCGGCGGCATGTCCGGTACCGCCGGCCCGAGCACGCCGATCACAGCGGGTAATCACCGGGCGGTCATCCGCCCGATCCAGCGTTGAGACCTCCGCAAGTCTTTACTCTTTGTTCCCGCTGTTGGGAGGCGGCGACGGTCCGCGTGCTCCGGGAACCTTACCGACGGCGCACTGGATGCGCGCGGCCGGTGACTCGCCGCGGCCGCTTCGCATCCGGGCCGCCCGTACTGGCGTTGTTGTTTAGGCGCCGCCGGCACCATCGGGCGCCGCCCGCCCCACCGGACGCCTTTCGTCGCTGCAAGCGCCGTGTTGTGCCGCCAGTGGCGCGGTCTAACGCGCGTCCGCCATCTCCCTGTATGCCGAAGGATCTGCCTGGCATCTCCTGCGATCCGATGCCGCATGGCCTCGCAAAGCCCCTTCTCGCACCAGTTGACGACCACGGTACGACCGGATCCGGCTGCTGTCTTGTGGACGACGCACAGAGCCGGGCGCCGCGCGTTCTGTCCTCTCTGATCGCACCTGCCGACAATGGGGGCCTCATGGACACCCCGCGCCGATCCCTCGCGGTTCTCAACGGTTCCGCGGCCGTATGGGCTCGACCATCGGCGTTCGACCGCCGACATAAGGCCGCACGCGCGGGCGTGGAGCGCGGAACGCTCGCCCCACCCGACAGAATCTCATTCTAGGAATGGGCGGCCGTCATAAGAGGTCGAGCGGGTCGACGGCGCCGGCAAAGGGGCGGTTCTCAGGGGCAATCGCCCAGGAGAGAGCCGGGCCGCCCGTGAGCGCTCGGGCGGCCGCCGTTAGGGCCTATGAGGCGGGCATGGTCGAAAGCGCCCGCCGCTTCCTCTCGCGCCGGGGCTCCCCATGGGCTCAAGAAGAGCGGCGCGAAGCACGGGACGGAGTGCGAGCCGCTCAGCCCTCCTGAGCCCCGGCCGGCGCGACGGGGCGTTTCACCACGACCGTTCCCGCGAAACGGTCGTGCAGGGCTCTGCGCCGCGCGCCCTGTTCCAGGCGCGACTCGTATATCGCCGCCGCGTTCGCCACCCAGAACAGGCCCGCGACCACTCCGAACACGGGCACGGGGCGGATCGCGACGGGCAGGCAGTAGGTGACGGTCCGCAGGAGGCACCGCAGGGCCCCGGGGCGCGTCCTGTCCGTCGCCGGACGTCCCGGGTCCTCGCGGACGACTTCGATGCCCGCGAAACGCTTGCCCAGCGTGCGCCCCCACAACGAGAGCTGGATCCACTCGTAGACCAGGAGGAGACCCGCCACGAGCGGCGGGGCGACCGTCTCCAGGTGCAGGCCGGGGAAGCCTTCCCGGAGCACCATGACCACGGGAAGGCCCACGATGAGCGTGTCGACGATGCGCGCGACCAGCCGTTGCGCCGGTTCGGCGGGTTCCGGAGCCGCCTCGCCGCCCCGTGCGGGGAGAGGGTCGGCGCCGGGAACGTCCTGCGACGCCGCCACGGCGGGCTACCCCTCGTAGCCCGAGTGGCCGGGGTACTCCAGGGTCTGGCCGGTGTAGCCGCCCGCCTCGTCGGAGTATCCGGAGTACTCGGCGCGCTCGTCGATGACCAGCGTCCCGGAGAAGCGGTCGTGCAGGGCCTGGTGCAGCGGCTGGTCCCAGATCGCCCACAGGTGGGCCATCAAGGTGCCGATCCAGACCAGCAGCATCCCGTAAGCGAAGTAGTCCCACACCATGACGGCCAGCACGAGGAAGAAGAAGACCCCGAGCTGGTAGCCGATGTGCATGACCCCGGCGCGCCAGATGGCCTGCGTCATCGTCAGGCGCTCGCCCGCAGGCCGCGCCTGCACCACTCCGAGGTGGAGAATGCGCTTGCCGAGCGTCCGTCCCCACAGGGAGAGCTGGATCGCCTCATAGAGGAAGGGCAGCACCGCAAGGACGGAGAACAGGGTGAAGATGATGGGCCAGTTCCAGATGCCGCCCTCGCTGGTGGCCTTGCTCCCGGAGGTGTCGAGGCCGATGATGCCGACGGTGATGGGCACGACCAGCGCGAAGCCGAAAACGGCGACGAGCGCGTTGTCGATGATGCGCGCCCCGGCCCTGCGGAGGATCGGCGCGAGAGGAAGGCCCGCGGCGTCGTCGTAGCCGCCCGCGTCGTACGCCTGGACGGAGGGCTGCTGCCATTGCTGATGCCACTGCTGCTGGGGAGCCACCCCACCCTGCCACAGCGACCCCTGGGAGGGCTGCTGCCATTGCGGGGAGCCGTACGACGGTCCGCCCTGATACGGCGGGCCCGGGGGCTGCCGCGGATACTGCCGTCCGCGGTGGGGGGAGTCGGTCATCGGTCAGTCCTCCAGGCGAAGCAACATCCGGGTATTGCCCAACGTATTCGGCTTGACCCGGTCGAGGTCCAGGAACTCGGCCACGCCTTCGTCGTAGGAACGGAGAAGCTCTTCGTACACCTCGCGCGACACCGGCGTTCCCAGGATCGGCTCGAAGCCGTGCCGGGCGAAGAACTCCACTTCGAAGGTCAGGCAGAACACCCTTCGTACTCCGAGTTCCCGCGCGGTGTCGAGAAGCCGTTCGACGATGCGGTGCCCGATGCCGCGTCCCACGTATTCCTTGTCCACGGCGACCGAGCGCACCTCGGCCAGGTCTTCCCACATCACGTGCAGGGCGCCGCAGCCCACGACGCGCCCCCCGCGCCCCCGTGAGCCCTCTCGGCCCTCCGGCGCCGCCGCCTGGACGTCCTCGGCCACCCAGAACTCCTGGACGTCCTCATAGAGCGTCACCGTGGACCTGGCGAGCATCCGCGGCCCTGACCCGGCGTACATGTCGATGAGCCGCCGGATGTGCGGCACGTCGGCGGTGCGGGCCCGCCTGATCACGACTTCCACAAACAGGCGACATTATCGGACCGGAAGCGGTCACCTGTGGCCGGTCGGTCACCTTCGGCCGTCGGCGCGTCACGCCGATGGGACACAAGGGCCGACGGGGCGACGCGCCGGACGCGAGGGCACGGACGCCCCGCGGACGCCGCCGCGCCAACAAAGGCGACAGAAAGTGAAATAGCGCACACGGATGTGATCGCACAAGCCCGCTAGCACGGCGATCGCCCGCGCGCGTTACATCTGAGCGCCGATGAGCCCTCTGCGATTTCGCATGTTCTGGTTGGCAGGGAACGAGCGCTCCGTTAGTCTCCTGCGCTGACATCGGCCCCCGTGATCGGTTGGCCGAACCGCCGAGTCCCGTGGGGCCGCATCCGCCGCCCCGCAGGAACCGGGGACCCGCGATCGGACGGTTCCGGGACGACTCCAGAGCCATGCCGACCTGGGGTGAATCCGCACGGTGCGGACGCTCCGCACGTGCGCGGAAGGGCAGGCTCCGGCCCGAACCCGTCAGCTCACCCGGTAGGCGGACGAGGAGAGGAGAGTTCGTGGAGCCCTCGCGCCCCGCATCCCGTTCGCTCGTGCGGCGCGCCGCGCGCGTCGCCTTCCGTCCCGGCCGCGGAGCCGCCGCGGTGACCGGTGCGCTCGCCGCCGTCTCCCTCGTCGCGGCCGCGCCCGCCCCCGCCGCGCACGCCGACCCCGAGCCGTCCACCAAGGAGCTGCGCGACCAGGCGACCGAGCTCGCCGACCAGCTGGAGCGGCTCACCGAGCAGTACAACGGCCTGCGCGTCAAGCTGAAGCAGTCGCAGCGCGCCGCCAAGGTCGCCGGCGAGAACGCCAAGCGCCGGCAGAAGGAGCTGGAGGAGGTCCGCGCCAAGGTCGGCCGGCTGGCGGCCACCAGCTACATGCAGGGCGGCGCCGACCCCACGGTCTCGTTCCTGGCCGCCCAGAACCCGCAGGCGCTGCTCGACCAGGCCGCCACGCTGCATTACTTCGCCACCCAGGACGGCACCAAGGTGCAGGGCCTGATGCAGGCCATGCAGGCGGCCGAGCGCGCCCGCAAGGCCGCCGAGGAGCGGGCCAAGCAGGTGGAGCAGCTGCGGTCCCAGCTGGAGGAGCAGCGCAAGAAGGTCACCGCGGCGTACGAGAAGGTCCGCGGCAAGCTCGTCAAGCGGGACCCCACGCAGCTGGTCAAGCTGCCCGTGGTCGGCACCGGCAAGGCCGCCCAGGCGCTGCGGTACGCGATGACGAAGATCGGCAAGCCGTACGTGTGGGGCGCCGCCGGGCCGAACGCCTTCGACTGCTCGGGCCTGGTGATGTGGGCCTACCGGCAGGTGGGCATCAGCCTGCCGCACTACACCGGCAGCCAGTGGAACGCCGGCACGCACGTGCCCCGCGACCAGCTGCAGCCCGGCGACCTGGTGTTCTTCTACTCCGACCTGCACCACGTGGGCCTGTACGTGGGCAACGGCAAGATGCTGCACGCGCCGCGGACCGGTGACGTGGTGAAGATCGCTCCGATGGCCGGCCGCCCGTACGCCGGCGCCGTCCGGGTCGCCTGAGCCGAGCCGCCCGCGGCGATGGCGCCGGACGCGCACGGCCTCGCACGCTCGGGCGCGCACGCCCGTCGTCGGAGGCGCACGGATCCACCGCGACGGCGGACCGGGCCGGCGTCCTCCCGACGGGCGTGCGCACTGCCCGCGGGGACCGGACCACGTCCGCGGCGACGCCCTCCCGCAGGGACGCGCCTGCGGAGCGCCGACGTCGCCGCGCGGGGTCGGACGGTGGTCGCCGATGCTCGGTCAGAGCTGCCGCGCCGTCACCCGCCGGGGGGCGGGCGAAGGGCGCGCCCCTAGATGAGCTGGCGCCGGGCCGCCCAGACCACGGCCTCGATCGGCGTGTTGACCTCCAGCCGGTCGCAGATGTTCCGCAACCGGCGGCGCAGGGTCCGGGCGCTCAGCTCCAGTTTGCGTGCCGCCACGTCCGCGGTGACACCGCTGGCGATCTGGGCGAGAAGCTTGATCTCCTCCTCGCTGAGACGCAGCTCGTCGGTGCCACGACGTGCGATGGTGGCCTGTTCCACTCCGTCCTCCCTCGTCCGTGGTGATGACCGCGGGGATGCAGCCGTCCGCTGCACAGGCACGGGCGGGCCTCGATCTGTACGCGTCGGGTTGCCGGGTCCGGGGCGGGGGGCCGGACCGAGATCATCGGTGTCCCTTGCCGTCTGGCGCGCTTGGCCGGAGGTGGCCGATGGGCCGATTGCTCGGCGCCGAACGGGAACCCCGGGTAACGATTCACTCGTTAGGCCGACCGGACGCGGATGCGCCTTCCATCGCGTCGGGCGCGCTCACGACGTCGTGGCGGGCTTGCGGGGGAGCGCGTCGTGCACGGGACGGGTTCTGGCCGCTGGTCACGTCAACCCATCCCTCCTCGTCCGATCCGCCCCTACCATCGAGGGCGATGATCGTGAATCGTTTCAAGGCACGCTTCGGCTCGGAACGCTAGGCGGCCGGATCCGGCCCGTCAAGCGTGCAATGAGTACGTTGTGTGGTCTTGCGACTACGGTCCGCGACCGACTTCGCGGGGGCATGGTCCGGACAACTCGATAACCTGCGAAAACAAGTCCGGGGTCGACGAGGAGAGAGTTGCCTCAAAGCAGTATCCGGGAAGTCGCGAGGCGCGCCGGGGTCTCAGTTGGGACCGTTTCGAATGTCCTAAACCGGCCAGACCTCGTGGCCGAAGCCACCCGTAACCGTGTACGCGCAGCCATCGAGGAACTCGGCTTCGTACGCAACGAGTCCGCCCGGCGGCTGCGCCAGGGCCGCGGCCTCGGGCCGGACGACCCCCGCCTCCGGCCGTTCGGCGTCGTCGTCGAGGACCTGGCCAACCCGTACGCCACGGACGTCGCCCGCGGCGCCGAACAGGCCCTCAACGCGGCGGGCCGCGACGTCCTGTGGCTCACCAACGACAACTCCGCCGCCAAGGAGCGCCGCTGCCTGGAGCTGCTGGAGCAGCAGCACGCCGCCGGCGTGCTCATCACCCCGGTGGGGCTCGGCGCGTCCGGCATCACCCGGCTGCGCGCGGCGGGCATGGCGGTGGTGCTGCTCGACCACACCGGGCCGGGCGTGTGCTCGGTGCGGGTCGACCACGCCGCGGGCGGGGCCGTCGCCGCCCGGCACCTGATCGGTCTGGGCCGCGAGCGGGTCGCGTTCGTCACCGGGAACCCGCATCCGCAGCCGTGCCAGGACCGGCTGGACGGCGCCGCCCGCGCCCTCGCAGGCGCGGGCCTGGCGCCGCCGGTCACGCTGGCGCAGGCGACGCTGACGCCGAAGGAGGGCGGCGCCGCGGCCCGCCGCCTGCTCGCGCTGGACCCGGTCCCGACCGGCGTGTTCTGCGCCAACGACCTGCTGGCCGTCGGGCTGGTCAACGAGCTGGTGCGGCGGGGGGTGCGGGTGCCCGAGGACGTGGCGGTGGTCGGCTACGACGACATCGAGCTGGCCGCCAGCGCCGCGGTCCCGCTCACCACGATCCGCCAGCCCCGGCAGGAGCTCGGCCGGGCCGCCGCCGAGCTGGCCCTCGCCGAGGCGGCCGAGGCCGGCGCCGGCGCGCACCGGCACCGCGAGATCGTCCTGACGCCGGAGCTGGTCGTCCGCGAGTCCGCCTAGCCGCGGGCGCGGCGGCGCCGCTCGGCCCGCGGCGCCGCCGCCCGGGTCACTGGGGCTTGACCAGCGGGAACAGGATGGTCTCGCGGATGTTCTTGCCGGTGAACGCCATGACCATCCGGTCGATGCCGACGCCGACGCCGCCGGTCGGCGGCATCGCGTACTCCAGCGCGCGCAGGAAGTCCTCGTCCAGCTGCATGGCCTCCGGGTCGCCGCCGGCCGCCAGCAGCGACTGCTCGGTGAGGCGGCGGCGCTGCTCGATCGGGTCGATGAGCTCCGAGTAGGCGGTGCCCAGCTCGGTGCCGAACCCGATGAGGTCCCACTTCTCGGTCAGCAGCGGCTCCTCGCGGTGCTGCCGGGTCAGCGGCGAGGTCTCCAGCGGGTAGTCCATGACGAACGTCGGCTGGATCAGCGTGTGCTCGACCAGCTCCTCGAAGATCTCCTGGACGAGCTTGCCCTGCCCCCACTTGGGGTCCCAGGCGATGCCGCGCGCGTCGGCGTACTTGCGGACCTGCTCCAGCGGCGTGTGCGGGGTGACCTCCTCGCCGAGCGCCTCCGACACGGCGCCGTACAGGGTGATCCGCGGCCACTCGGCCAGGCCGAGGTCGATCTCCTGGCCGTCGCGCACCACCACGGTCGTGCCCAGCGCGGCCTCCACGCAGCGCTGGTACATGCGCTGGGTGAGGTCGGCCATGTCGTTGTAGTCGAGGTAGGTCCCGTACGCCTCGAGCATCGTGAACTCGGGGTTGTGCGTGGAGTCCGCGCCCTCGTTGCGGAAGTTGCGGTTGATCTCGAAGACCTTCTCGATGCCGCCGACGACGAGCCGCTTGAGGTACAGCTCGATCGCGATCCGCAGGTACAGGTCCATGTCGTAGGCGTTGATGTGCGTCACGAACGGACGCGCCGCCGCCCCGCCGTGGATCGGCTGCAGCATCGGGGTCTCGACTTCGAGGTACCCCTCCTCGTGCCAGAAGTCGCGGGCCGCGCGCACGGTGTCGCTGCGCAGCCGGGCCATGCGCCGCGCCTCGTCGTTGACGATCAGGTCGACGTAGCGCAGCCGCACCCGGGCCTCGGGGTCGGTCAGGCCGACGTGCTTCTCCGGCAGCGGCCGCAGGCACTTGGCGGTGATCTGGAACCGGTCGGCCATCACCGACAGCTCCCCGCGCCGCGAGGTGACGACCTCGCCCTCCACGCCGATGTGGTCGCCGAGGTCGATCTCGCGCTTCCAGAAGTCCAGCTGCTCCTGCCCGACGTTGGCGAGCGACAGCATGATCTGCAGGTCGCCCGAGCCGTCGCGGATGGTGGCGAAGCACAGTTTGCCGGTGTTGCGGATGAGCATGACGCGTCCGGCGACGCCGACCCTGTCGCCGGTCTCGGTGCCCGGCTCCAGGTCGGGGTATTTCTCCCGGATCTCGGCGATGGTCGCGGTGCGCGGGAAGTTGACCGGGTAGGGGTCGATGCCGTTGGCGCGGAGCCGTTCCAGCTTCTCCCGGCGCACCCGCATCTGCTCGGGGAGCTCCTCCCACGAGACGTCGGCGGATCCGGGGCGCTCGCCCGTCCTGGGCGAAGGGTCGTAGGTCGCGTCACTCACGGCTCAAGGCTATCGACCCACGTCGGTGGCTTGTGCCGTCGAGACCGCCGTTGCCTCCCGGCCCCGTCCACGATCACGTCTCGGACGGGTCGGCGGGCCCTCCGCAGAGGGCACGCAGAGGGCGCGCCCCGGGCCGTCGAGAGGCGGCCCGAGGCGGCTCCGCGACGGACGTCAGGCGGTGTTGCGCTCGTAGATGAGGCGCAGGCCGATGAGGGTGAGCCAGGGCTCGTAGACGTCGATGCAGCGGGCCTCCTCCAGCACCAGCGGCGCCAGGCCGCCCGTGGCGATCACCGTCACGTCGGCGGGGTCGGGGGCCAGCTCCTCGGCCATGCGCTCGACGATCCCGTCGATCTGCCCGGCGAAGCCGAAGATGATGCCCGACTGCAGGGCCTCCACGGTGTTCTTGCCGATGACGTTGCGCGGCCGCACCACCTCGATCTTGTGCAGCTGGGCGCCGCGCGCCGACAGCGCGTCGATGGAGATCTCGATGCCGGGGGCGATGGCGCCGCCCACGTACTCGCCCTTGGCCGACACCGCGTCGAACGTGGTGGCGGTGCCGAAGTCGACGACGATCGCCGGTCCGCCGTGGGTGTGCGCGGCGGCCAGCGCGTTGACGATGCGGTCCGCGCCGACCTCCTTGGGGTTGTCCATGCGGACCGGCACGCCGGTCTTCACCCCCGGCTCCACGATCACCGCGGGCACGTCGCCGTAGTAGCGCCGGCACATCTCCCGCATCTCGTGGAGGACGGACGGGACGGTCGAGCACAGCGCGATGCCGCTGATGTCGGTCTCGGCCAGCAGCGGGCTCTGCTGCACGAGGCCCTGCAGGACCACGGCGATCTCGTCGGCGGTGCGCCGCGGATCGGTGTTGATCCTCCAGTGCTCGATCACCTCGGTGCCCTCGAACAGGCCGAGGACGGTGTGGGTGTTGCCGACGTCGATGGTGAGCAGCATCAGGTCCCCGCTGATCAGGTGAAGTCAAGGCCGATGTCGAACACGCGCGCCGAGTGGGTCAGCGCACCAACGGAAAGGTAGTCCACACCGGTCACGGCGACGTCTCGGGCCCGGTCCAGGGTGAGCCCGCCGCTGGCCTCCAGTTCGGCGCGCCCGTCCACCAGGCGGACCGCCTCGGCCATGTCGGCGGTGCTCATGTTGTCGAGCAGGATCGATTCGGCGCCCGCCGCGAGCGCCTCGCGGACCTGGTCCAGGGTGTCGCACTCCACCTGGATGTGCAGGGACGGGTAGACGTCCCGGATCGCCGCGTACGCCCGGGTGATCGAGCCCGCCGCGGCCACGTGGTTGTCCTTGATCAGCGCGGAGTCGTGCAGGCCCATCCGGTGGTTGACGCCGCCGCCGCAGCGCACCGCGTACTTCTGGAGGGCGCGCAGGCCGGGCAGGGTCTTGCGGGTGTCGCGGATCCTGGCCTTGGTGCCGGCCACCGCGTCCACCCAGGCGCGGGTCGCGGTGGCGATGCCGGACAGGTGGCACAGCAGGTTGAGGGCGGTGCGTTCGGCGCGCAGCAGCGCGCGGGTGGGGCCGTGCGCCGACAGCAGCACCTGCCCGGCGGTCACCCGGTCCCCGTCGGCGACCCGGGCCCGGTGCTCCACGCCGAGCAGCTCCAGGACGACCTCGGCCACGGGGATTCCGGCGACGACGCCGTCCTCGCGGGCGGTGAAGTCGCCGGACGCGGTGTCGTCCGGCGCGAACACGGGCTCGCTGGTGACGTCGCTGTCCCCGTCCTCGGCCAGCGCCGTGCGCACCAGGTTTTCCACAGCCTGTGGATCGAGCCCGGCGTCGCCCAGCCGAGCCTCCAGTTCCGGCGTCATCGCGTGGTCTTCCCTTCGTAGATGGTGGTGAGGCCGCCGTCGGCGAGGCGGGTGACGAGGTGGCCGCGCCAGGCGCCGTCGTCGCGGTCGGGGTGGTCCTCGCGCCAGTGGCTGCCGCGGGTCTCGCGGCGCAGCCGCGCCGCGGCGACGATCGCCGAGGCCACGGTGAGCAGGTTCGTCGCCTCCCACGCCGCCGCGCACGGCTCGGGCGCGCCGGCGCGGTCGCGCGCGGCCTCCGCGGCGAGGCGGTCGAGTCCGCGGGCCGCAGCGGCCAGGCCGTCGGCGGTGCGGAGCACCCCGGCGTACGCGGTCATGATCCGCTGGATCTCGCCGCGCGCCCGCGGTCCGACCAGGCCCTGCCCGGCCGGCGCGGGCTGCGGGTCTCCGGCGCGCCGTCCGGCCCAGTCGTCGGCGGACAGGTCGGCGGGCAGCGCGGCGGCGATGCGCTCGGCGAACACCAGCCCCTCCAGCAGCGAGTTGGAGGCCAGCCGGTTGGCGCCGTGCACGCCGGTGCAGGCCACCTCGCCGCACGCGTACAGGCCGGGCACGGAGGTGCGGCCGTACAGGTCCGTCCGCACGCCTCCGCTCGCGTAGTGGGCGGCCGGGACCACCGGGATCGGCTCGGTCACCGGGTCGATGCCGTGGTCGCGGCAGGTCGCCAGGATCGTGGGGAAGCGCCGCTCCCAGGTGCGCGCGCCCAGGTGCCGCCCGTCCAGCAGCATGTGCGGCGCCCCGGTCTCCCTCATCCGGATCATGATGCCCTTGGCGACGACGTCGCGGGGCGCCAGCTCGGCCAGCTCGTGCCGTCCGAGCATGAACCGCTCGCCCGCGGCGTCGACGAGGTGGGCGCCCTCGCCGCGGACGGCCTCGGAGATCAGCGGCTGCTGCCCGCGCGCGCCGTCGCCCAGCCACAGCACGGTCGGGTGGAACTGGACGAACTCCAGGTCGGCGACCTCGGCCCCGGCGCGCAGCGCCAGCGCCACGCCGTCGCCCGTGGACACCGCGGGGTTGGTGGTGGCGGAGAAGACCTGGCCGAGCCCCCCGGTCGCGAGCACCACGGCGCGGGCCCGCACCGCGCCGACGCCGCCCGGCTGCCCCTCGCCCATGACGTGCAGGGTGACCCCGGCGGCGCGGCCGGAGGCGTCTTTGATCAGGTCGAGGACGAGGGCGTGCTCGACCACCTCGACGTCGGCGTCCTTGAGCGCGGCCCGCAGCGCCCGGCTGATCTCGGCACCGGTGGCGTCGCCGCCCGCGTGCGCGATGCGGCGACGGCGGTGGCCGCCCTCCCTGGTCAGCGCGATGCTCCCGTCGGGGGCGCGGTCGAACTCGGCGCCGAGGTCGATCAGCCGCCGCACCGCGTCCGGCCCCTCGGTGACCAGCACCCGCACGGCCGTCTCGTCGCACAGCCCGACGCCCGCGGCGAGGGTGTCGGCCAGGTGCTCGGCGGGGTCGTCGTCGGCGGCCAGGGCCGCGGCGATGCCGCCCTGGGCCCACCGCGTCGAGCCGGCGTCCAGCAGCGCCTTGGTGACCAGCAGCACCCGTCCGTGCGGACGGCAGCGCAGCGCGGCGACGAGCCCGGCGATGCCGGACCCGACCACCACCACGTCCGTGTCGACGGTCCACCCGGGCGGCGGGGCGGCGAGCAGCCGAGGGATCATGCCCCCTCCTCTGGATCGGTTCTCGTCATTGTGACACTAACCCGATCCGCCCCTGACGCCCGGGTCGGCGCTTCCGTTCGGCCAGGCGGTCTCAGGGGGACGCCGCACCGCCCGATCCGGCGCCGTGGGCCGCCTCAGCCGTGGACGAGGTCCCCGCGCGTCTGGGAGGAGCCGGGGACGGGCTCGGCCGGGTCGTCCCCCAGAGAAATGATCTTGTTGTCGCGGTCGACGTGGACGACGGTCGGCCGGAACGACCGGGCCTCCTCGTCGGTCATCGCCGCGTAGCTGATGATGATCACCAGGTCGCCGGGCTGGACCAGCCGGGCCGCGGCGCCGTTCACGCCGATCACGCCCGAGCCGCGCTCCCCCGGGATCAGGTAGGTCTCCAGGCGGGCGCCGTTGTCGATGTCGACGATCTGCACCTGCTCGCCGGGCAGCAGGTCGGCGGCGTCCATGAGGTCCTGGTCGACGGTGAGCGACCCGACGTAGTGCAGATCCGCCTGGGTCACGGTGGCACGGTGGATCTTCGACTTGAACATCGTCCGGAACATCAGGACTCCTCGCCGAACCGCAGCGGGACGTTGTCGATCAGATGGGTGGTGCCGACGCGCCCCGCCACCGCGAGCACGGCCGGACCGGTGTGGGCGTCGTCGATCTCGGTGAACGTGGCCGGGTCGACCAGGACCAGGTAGTCGAGCGCGAGCGGCGGGTCGGCCGCGGCGGCCTTGTCGAGCACGGCCCGGGCGGCGCGCACCACGGCCGACGGCCCGCCCGCCGCGGCGTCCGCGCCCGCCTGCAGCGCCTGCGACAGCGCCAGCGCGGTGCGCCGCTCGGCGGGGGACAGGTAGCGGTTGCGGCTGGACAGCGCCAGCCCGTCGAACTCCCGGACGGTCGGCGCGGCCACGATCTCGACCGGCACGTCCAGGTCGGCCGCCATCCGGCGGATCAACGCGAGCTGCTGGGCGTCCTTCTCGCCGAACACCGCCACGTCGGGCCGCACGAGGTTGAACAGCTTCAGCACCACCGTGAGGACCCCGTCGAAGTGCCCGGGACGGGCCGCGCCCTCCACGACGCGCCCCATCGGACCGGAGTCGACCCGCACCAGCGGCTCGGACGGGTACATGACCTCGCGGGTGGGGGCGAAGACGATGTCCACGCCCTCGGCCGCGCACGCCTCGACGTCGGCGGCGAACGTGCGCGGGTAGCGGTCGAAGTCCTCGTTCGGGCCGAACTGCAGCGGGTTGACGAAGATGCTCACCGCCACCGTGTCGGCCAGCTCGCGGGCCCGCCGGATCAGCGACCGGTGCCCCTCGTGCAGCGCCCCCATCGTGGGGACGAGCGCGAGCCGCCCGGTCACGCCGCCTCGGACGGCCGCCAGTTCGTCGCGCGTCTTGGCGATGACGGGAGTCACGCCGCGCCCTCCGCCGGTCCGGCGCCGGTTGCCCCGCACATGCACGTCCCTCCTTGTTCGATCGGGCCAGGGCGGTTCAGTCGGCCGTTCCGTCGGCCGTTCGGTCGGCCAGGACGCCGAGCAGCCGTTCGGCGTCCTCGGGCTTGAGCATCCCGGCGGCCAGGGCGCGGTCGGCGGTGAGCCGGGCCAGCGCCACGTAGGCGCGGCGGCTCTCCGGCGACACGCGGCCCAGCTCGTCGACGTGCGCCCGCACCGTGCCCGCGTCGCCGCGGGCGACCGGGCCGGTCAGGCCGTTGATGCCCAGGCGCAGCGCGTTGTCCAGGGCGGCGCCGAGCAGCGGCCCGAGCATGCGCCCCGGTTCCGGCGCCCCCGCCGCGCGCAGCAGGTCCATCGCCTCGACCACGAGGGTGACCAGGTGGTTGGCGCCGCCGGCGAGGGCGGCGTGGTAGAGCGGACGGCGCTCCTCGGGGATCCACACGGGCTCGCCGCCCATCTCCACCACCAGCGCCTCGGCCACGGGGCGCAGCGGTTCGGGCGCGGTGACGCCGAACGAGATGCCGGTCAGCCGGTTGAGGTCGTCGGGACGTCCGGTGAACGTCATGACCGGGTGCAGCGCCAGCGGCAGGCCCCCGGCGCGGGTGAGGGGCGCCAGGACGCCGGTGCCGAACCGTCCGCTGGTGTGCGCCAGGAGCTTGCCCTCGACCGGGACGTCGGTGGCGGCCAGTCCCTCGGCGAGCTCGGGCAGCACGTCGTCCGGGACGGTCAGCAGCACCAGGTCGGCGGCCGCGACCGTCTCCTGCGGGGTGGTGACGACGGCGCCGGGCAGGCGCTCCTCGGTGCGCCGCCGGGACGCCTCGGACACCGCCGCCGCCGCGACGACGCGGTGTCCGGCGCGGGCGAGCGCGGCGCCCAGGGCGCTGCCGACCCGGCCGGGACCGAGCACGCCGACCGCCAGGCGGGCGGGACGGTCCTCGGGCCGCCCCACGGGGCCCGAAGGGCCGTTCCCGGGCGCGCCGGAAGGCGGCGTGACGCGTGAGTCCATGGGTTCGTTCCAGTCCTCGGCTAGGTACCGGACGTGCGCGACCCAGCGTACCCGCGCGGCGAGCGCGATGAGCCGCCGGGCCGGACACCCTCCGCACCCCTCCTCAATGACGGTACGTGAACAATCACACCACTCAGAGCTACATCCTGGACGGCTCCCGGCCGGCTGAACCCGGACCGGCCCCACCTGTCCGCAGACGGACGGCGGGGCCGGTCGGGCGGGTGTTCCTCGGTGTCGCTCCGGTCGTCAGTCGTCGACCAGGGCCTCCACGACGGACGCCTTGGCGGCGCGGCGGGCGGGCAGCACGGCGGCCAGCATCCCGGCCGCCGCCGCCAGCAGCACGAACACCGCGATCCTCGCGTACGGCAGCGAGAAGACGACGTCCTCGGCCATCGCGGTGATCGACGCCCAGCCGAACGCGACCCCGAGGGCCACCCCGGTGCCCGCGCCGATCAGCGCCATGATCAGGGCCTCCACCGACAGCATCCGGCGCAGCTGGCGCCGGGTGACGCCGAGCGCCCGCAGCAGCGCCGACTCGCGGGTGCGCTCGACCACCGACAGCGTCAGCGTGTTGGCGATGCCGAACAGCGCGATGAGGATCGCCAGCCCGAGCAGCGCGCCGAAGATGACCAGCATCATGTCGATGGCCTTGGTGTACTGCTTCTTGATCTCGGCGGCGGAGGTGACCCGGACCGTCGGATACGGCTTGGCGGCGGCCTCCACGGCGGCGCGCGCCCCCTCCCCGGCGGCGCCGGAGCGCGCGTTCACGAAGATGACCGAGGGGTCCCGGGCGCCGAAGTACCGGGTGAAGTCGGCCTCGGTCACCAGGAGCGGCGGCACCGGGCCCTCCATCCCGGTCGTGCCGACGACCTTCAGCTCCAGCGGCCCGCGCGGGGTCCGCACCCGGACGGTCGAACCGATCCGCAGCTTCCAGTAGCGGGCCACCGGGTCCGCGACCGCCACCGTGCCGGGCCGCAGGTCCTCCAGCGAGCCGCTGGTGAACTCCGGTTTGACGACGGTGCCGAGCGAGGACGCGGTGAGCGCGCCGACGCTCTCCCTCCTGTCGCCCCGCCCGGACGACTCGACCCGGGCCTCGACGTGGCGCATCTCGGTGACGGCGGCGACCTGCGGCAGCGCGCGCAGCCGGTCGGCCAGCTCCCGCGGGAGGAACTGCTCGTCGGAGCCGCCCCACTGGGTCGTCAGCTGGTAGTCCACGGGGAACTCCTCCGCCAGCTGCTCGTCCGCGGTGGCTTTGACGCTGGCGGCGAGCACCGCGAACATCGTCATCAGGCCGACGCCGATGGTCAGCGCGATCGTCGTGGTGGCGGTGCGCCGCGGGGAGCGCCGCGCGTTCTGCACGGCGAGCCGTCCGGGCACCCCCGCCAGGCGGGCGGGGACCGCGCCCGCGACCCGGCCCAGCGGCCGCACCAGGGCCGGCATCAGCGCGATCACCGCCAGGAACACCAGTCCGCCGCCGGCGGCCACCGTGAACAGCGCGGACTCGCCCTTGTCCAGGACCATCGCGCCGTACCAGGCGACGGCCAGCCCGGGCAGCCCGGACAGCGCCGCGACGGTCCACCGCGCCCAGCCGAGCCGGAACCGGCCGCCGCCGGGTTCGAGGTCGGCGCGCAGCGCGGACACGGGCGAGACGCGCGTGGCGGCACGGGCGGGCAGCAGCGCCGACAGCACCGTGACGAGCACGCCGACCAGCAGGCCGACGGCGATCGTGCGCGGCGCGAGCGTCAGCCCGTAGGTGGGGATGTCGGCGTCGGGCCCGCCGAACACCGCCAGGGCGCCCGCGCCGAGGCCGAGGCCCACGGCGAGGCCGAGCACCGAGCCGATCAGCCCGACCACGGCCGACTCGGTGAGCACGCCGCCGAACAGCTGCCGCCGGGTCGCGCCCACGCAGCGCAGCAGCGCCGTCTCGCGCATCCGCTGGGCGATGAGGATCGCGAACGTGTTGTAGATCACCAGGGCCGACACCAGCACCGACACCAGCCCGAAGATCAGCAGCCCGGTTCTGATCACTTCGGTGTCGGCGCCGGCCCGCGCGGCGAGCCGCCGCCCCAGCCGCTCGCCGGTCAGCACCTCGGCGTCCGGTCCGGCGACGGCGGCGACCGCGGCCCGGTCGGCGGCGCCCGCCACGTCGATCTCCCGGAAGACGCGCTTGCCGGTCATGCGCATCGCGGTGGCGGTGTCGAAGCCGACCGCGCCGCGCATGTTCGCCTCGTCGTCGATGCCGAAGTCGAGGATGCCGACGAGGGTGAAGCGGTGCGGGCGCTGCCGGTGGTCCAGGACGGTGATCGTCTGGCCGACGGCGAACTTCTCCCGTTCGGCGGTGTCGCGGTCGAGCACGGCCTCGGCGGGGCCCGCGGGCGGCCGGCCCTCGTCCACGCCGTAGCGCAGCAGCCGTCCGGACGGCACCGAGATCCCGACGGTGGGCATGTCGCCGACGGCCTTGCCGTCCCGGCCGATCAGCGCCGCGTCCCCGCGCACCGTGCCCTGCGCGTCGGTCACGCCGGGCACGGCGCGCACGCGGCCCAGCAGGTCGGCGGGCAGCTCCCCGCCCTCCTTGGGCAGGACCGCCACGTCGACCTTGTCGGCGGAGCGGGCGAACTTCTCGTTCACGCCCGCCCGCATGCTGTCGGTCAGCACGAACGTGCCGGCGATGAACCCGACGCCGAGCGTGATGGCCAGTCCGGTGAGCAGCAGCCGCAGCTTGTGCGCGCGCAGGCCCGCCAGGGTGGTCTTGAGCACCGCTCAGCCCTCCAGCCCGTGCCGCGCGCGGAGGGACGGGCCGTCCGCGCCTCCGGTCAGCTGGGAGAGCCGGTCGAGCACGGTGTCGGGGGTGGGCTCGAACAGCTCGGAGACGATCGTCCCGTCGCGCAGGAACACGACGCGGTCGGCGTACGAGGCGGCCACCGGGTCGTGGGTGACCATCACGATCGTCTGCCCCATCTCCCGCACCGAGGCCCGCAGGAAGCCGAGCACCTCGGCGCCCGCGCGCGAGTCCAGGTTCCCGGTGGGCTCGTCCGCGAAGATCACCTCGGGCCGGGTGACGAGCGCGCGGGCGCACGCCACCCGCTGCTGCTGCCCGCCCGACAGCTGGCCCGGCCTGTGGCCGAGCCGGTCGCGCAGGCCCACGACGTCGACGACGCGGTCGAACCACGCCTTGTCGGCCTTGCGCCCGGCCAGCTCCAGCGGCAGCAGGATGTTCTGCTCGGCGGTGAGGGTCGGCAGCAGGTTGAACGCCTGGAAGATGAAACCGATGCGGTCGCGGCGCAGCAGGGTCAGCTGCCGGTCCTTCAGGGCGGTCAGATCGGTGTCCCCGAGCATGACCCGGCCGCCGCTGACGGTGTCGAGGCCGGCCAGGCAGTGCATCAGGGTGGACTTGCCGGACCCGGACGGGCCCATGATCGCGGTGAACGCGCCCCGGGCGAACGCGACGCTGACCCCGCGCAGCGCGTGCACCGCCGCGTCACCGCTGCCGTACACCTTGGACACCTCCACGGCGGTGACGGCGGGGGGAGCGGCGGCTCCGGCGGCGGGGGCCGGCCCTTCGCCGGACGTGTCGGTGGACGTGCTGGTCACGCTGGCTCCTTCGTGGACGTCGACAACGCGTTCCACGCTAGGGATCCGGCGTCCGCCAGCCATCGCCCGCGCGTTGACGATCCGGTCGGCATCGCGGCTACCGCGCGGCGCCGCGTACGACCTGAGTCGTACGCCGTCCTCCGACGGCGAGCCGATCGGGAGACCGCCGCCCCGGCGCCCCCGGCGCGCGCACGGCCGCCGCCGCGGCGATCACGACGGCGCCGGCGCGGCGATCACGACGGCGCCGGCGCGGCCGGGGAGCCCGCCGACGGCGGGGACGTCAGTCCAGGTGGCTGTTCTGGCCGCTCTTGACCAGGCCCGTCTCGTACGCGAACACCACCGCCTGGACCCGGTCGCGCAGCCCCAGCTTGGTCAGGATCCGCCCCATGTGGGTCTTGACGGTGGCCTCGGACACGTACAGCCGCCCGGCGATCTCGGAGTTGGACAGGCCGCGCGCCACCAGCAGCAGCACCTCGCGCTCCCGCTCGGTCAGCGCGTCCAGCTTCCCGCCGGCCTTCTGCTCGGCGTCCGGCAGGTGCATGGCGAACCGGTCGAGCAGCCGCCGGGTCGTGCTGGGCGCCACCACCGCGTCGCCGGAGTGCACCGCGCGGATCGCCTCGATGAGCTGCGCCGGCCCGGCGTCCTTGAGCAGGAACCCGCCGGCCCCGGCCTTGATCGCGGCGAACGCGTACTCGTCCAGGTCGAACGTGGTCAGGATGATCACCTTGGGCGGGCCCGGGTACGCGCCGGACACGATCCGCCGGGTCGTCTCGATGCCGTCCATGCGCGGCATGCGCACGTCCATGAGGACCACGTCGGCGCGCGTGGAGCGCAGCCGCTCCAGGGCCTGCGCGCCGTCCCCCGCCTCCCCGACGACCTCGATGTCCGGCTGGGCGTCGAGCACCATCTTGAAGCCCGCCCGCACCAGCTCCTGGTCGTCCACCAGCAGCACCCGCACCGGTCGCTCGTCCTCGGCCCAGTTCCCGGCCGAGGGGGCGCCTCCGGGCGACTGCGGTCCGCTCACGTCCTGACCTCCTCGCGCAACGGAATCCGTGCGGCCACCTCGAACCCGCCGCCCGGCCGCGGCCCGGCGCGCACCTCGCCCCCGTACACCGCGACGCGCTCGCGCATCCCGGCCAGGCCGTGACCGCGGCCGTCGTCGGCCGCGGCGGCGCCGCGCCCGTCGTCGGTCACCCGGATCTCCAGCGTGTCGGGGCCGTAGCTGATCCGGACGCGAGCGGTGGCCTGGGGGCCGCCGTGCTTCAGGGTATTGGTCAGCGCCTCCTGGACGATCCGGAAGACGGTCAGCTCCTGCCCCTGCGACATCGCCGGCGGCGTCCCCTCGATGTCGAGCTCCACCGGCAGCCCGGACGCGCGCACCTTCTCCACCAGGTCGGGGAGCTGGTTCACCCCCGGCTGGGGCGCGTACGCGCCCTCCTGCGGCTCCGACGCCGCGCCCTGGGGCGGCGCGGTCCCGTCGCCGCCCTCGCGCAGCACGCCCAGCAGCCGCCGCATCTCGGTCAGCGCCTGCCGTCCCGTCGCCGAGATGGCCTCCAGCGCGCGCCGCGCCCGGCCCGGGTCGGTGTCCATGGCGTACCAGGCGCCGTCCGCCTGGACGACGATCACGCTGACGTTGTGCGCCACCACGTCGTGCAGCTCCCGCGCGATGCGGGCGCGCTCGGCCGCCATCGCGATCTGCAGCTCGATGTCGCGTTCGCGTTCCAGCCGTTCGGCGCGCTCCTCCAGGGACCGCAGGTACGCGCGGCGCGTGCGCATGTGCAGCCCCAGGATCCACACTCCCAGCACGACCGCGGTCATCGCCAGGAACGAGGGCCTGAAATCGGAGAGCGAGGGCGTGTACCGCAGCGGCGCCAGCACCGCGCCGGTCTCGGCCGCGGCGAGCGCGGCCAGCCCCCAGCGGAACGACGACTCCGCCGCGACGGTGTACAGCCCCATCAGCACCGCGACGTTGGCCGGGATGATCTCCACGCCCGCCACGCATTGCACGAACGACACCAGCGCTACCGCGGCGAACGACCCGCGCGGCAGCGTGCGGCGCAGCGCCATCGGCCCCAGCAGCCCGGCCGTCAGCAGCGCGACCTGCCACGGGGCGACGAGGGGATACGTGCCGAACATGCCCGGGAGCGTCATCAGCAGCAGCGGCGAGGCGAAGAAGCAGTCCACGAGCACGCGCTGGCGCCGCATCCAGTCCCAGGCTCTGCCGACCATGCCGTCAACCCTAGGTGCGCATGTGCCGCCCCGGATCAGCCTCAAGTCGGACGTCAAGTCGGTCGCGCCGCCTCAAGGGGCTTGCCTCAAGGGGAGGGCAGCGCCGCCCGCGACGTGTCGTCGCGCGCACCGGCCGCGCCGTCGGCGGTAGCGTTCATTGAGTGGCGGCGTGGGTGAGCTGGCGCACGGCGATGGAACGGGCGCTGTACGGGGAGGGCGGCTTCTACCGGCGCGGGGAGAACCCCGCCGACCACTTCCGCACATCCGTGCACGCCTCCCCCAGGTTCGCCGAGGCGCTGGCCCGGCTGCTGCACGAGGTGGACGACGCGCTCGGCCGCCCGCCCCGGGTCGACCTGGTGGACGTGGGCGCCGGGTCCGGGCGGCTCCTGGCGGGCATCCTGGACGCCGTCGGCCCCGACCTCGCCGCCAGGCTGGCGCCCGCGGCGGTGGAGATCGCGCCGCGTCCGTCCGGCCTGCCCGACCGCATCGCCTGGCGCGGCGACCTGCCGGACGCCGTCACGGGCATGGTCATCGCGAACGAGTGGCTGGACAACGTGCCGCTCGACGTGGTGGAGCAGACCTCCTCCGGGCCGCGCACCGTGCTGGTCGACCCGGCGACCGGCGACGAGCGTCCCGGCGGCGAGCCGTCCGCCGAGGACCGCCGGTGGCTGGCGCGCTGGTGGCCGCTGCGCGAACCCGGCGACCGGGCCGAGGTGGGCCATCCGCGCTGCGGGGCGTGGGCGTCGGTCATCCGGCGGCTGCGCCGCGGCCTGGCGGTCGCCGTGGACTACTCCCACACCCGGGCGTCCCGTCCCGTCTACGGAACGCTGTGCGGCTACCGGGACGGCGCCACGGTGCCCGCCGTCCCCGACGGGTCCTGCGACATCACGGCGCACGTGGCGCTCGACGCCTGCGCGGAGGCGGGCGAGGAGGCCGGGGCGACCGCCACGCTGCTGACCACCCAGCGGGAGGCCCTGCGCGCGCTCGGCCTGACCGGGCGGCGTCCGCCGGCCGAGATGGCGCGCAGCGACCCCCGCGGGTACGTCGCGGCCCTGTGCGCGGCGGGCGAGGAGGCCGAGCTCATCGACCCGGACGGGCTCGGCGGCTTCGGCTGGCTCACCCAGGCCGTCGGGATCGACGTGCCCGCGGTGCTGGCCGAAGCCGCGTCGCTCCAGCCGCACTAGACCGCCGCGCCGGCGCGTCGCCCTGCCCGGCCCGAGCGCGCCTGCGTTACACCTCGACGTGCAGCGCCTGCAGGCCGCGCAGGACGAACCCGGGCTTCCACTTGGGCTCCTCCACCAGGCGCATGCGCGGGGCGAGCCGCAGCAGCGCGCCGAACGACTCGGCCAGCTCGATCCGCGCGAGCGGGGCGCCCAGGCAGTAGTGGATGCCCAGCCCGAACGTGATGTGCGGGTTTGGGGCGCGCCCCAGGTCGAGACGGTCGGGGTCGGGGAACACGTCCGGGTCCCGGTTGGCGGAGGCGAACTGCAGCGCGACCTCGGCGCCGCGCGGGATGGCGACCCCGCGGACCTCGATGTCCTCCAGCACCCACCGCTCGAACATGGGGGCCGGGGTGTCGTAGCGCAGCAGCTCCTCCACGGCGGACGGGACGAGCGAGTGGTCGGCGCGCAGCCGCTCCAGTTCCCCGGGGTTGCGGAACAGCGCCCACCAGGCGTTGCCCGTGGCGTTGACCGTCGCCTCGTGCCCGGCGTTGAGCAGCAGCACGCAGGTGCCGACGAGCTCGTCCTCGGTGAGCCGGTCGCCCTCGTCCACCACCTGGGCGAGCGCGCTGATCAGGTCGTCGCGCGGCGCGGCGCGCCGCTCGCGGGCCAGGCCGCGCAGGTAGTCGGAGAACTCGACCGCCGCCCGCACGGCGACGCGCTGCGCCTCCGGCGAGGGGTTCAGCTCGTACATCCCGCAGATGTCGGCCGACCAGGGGCGCAGCAGGTGCCGGTCGGACGCGGGCACGCCCAGCATCTCGGCGATCACGGTGACCGGCAGCGGCTCGGCGACCTCGGAGATCAGGTCGCCGCCGCCCTTGGCCGCGAGCGCGCCGACCAGCTCCTCGGCCAGGCCGCGGATCATGGGCCGCAGCCCCTCCACCATGCGCGCGGTGAACGCCTTGGACACCAGCCGCCGCAGCCGGGTGTGCGTCGGCGGCTCCACGTCCAGCATCCCGGCGCGGATGAGATCCCAGAACGGCTTGAGGAACTCCGGCTCGGGCTCGCGGCCGAACTCCTCGTGCGTGGCGACGTGCAGGTAGGAGCGGCCCAGCCGCCGGTCGCGCAGCAGCGCGTCCACGTCCGCGTGCCGTGTGATCACCCACTGGTCCGTGGGCTCGTGGTAGAAGACGGGCCGCTCGGCGCGCAGCCGCGCGAACACCGGGTACGGGTCCGCCACGAACTCGGGCGACCAGGGATCGTACTCCCGGTCCACTGAAGGGGCTTCGGTCATAGAACGGACCATAAGCCTCACGCTGCACAAACATCACCCCCGGGGCGGACAACGTCGCCGACTCACCCCAGCACGCCCCGGGGGCGGTCAGGAGCGGCGGGCGGCCCAGCGGGCGGGGTCGCCGGCGGCGGCGCGTGCCGCCTGGGCGCGCCGAGCGGTCGACTCGAGGATCGCCCGGGCCTCCCCGAGGTCGCGGTCGGCGGCCGCGACCCGCACCGGGCCGGGCGGCGCGTCGATGTGGACGGTGGCCAGGCCGAGCGAACGCTGCAGCGGGTTCTGGGTCAGCCGCACGCTCTGCGCCCGCGCGTGCGCGATCACATCCGTCCGGCGGCAGACGCGGCCGTGCCGGACCACGAAGATGCGGTCGTCGGTCCCGGCGCCGCTCGCCGCGCCCGCGATGCCCTTGGACGAGGCGGGCAGCAGCCGGACCGCGTCGACGTCGGCGCCCGGGAAGACCTGCGCGACCAGGTGCAGCGCCACCTGCCGGGGCGCCACGGGCAGCAGCACGGACGACAGCGCCTGGCGCTCCCCCGCGTATCCGGCGACGGTCACGTCCAGCCGCGCCCACCCGTAGGAGCGCCACAGGGACGGCTCCACGATGCTGATGGCCTGCACCCGCCCCGGCGGGACGGTCTGCATGCGCTCCTCCAGGAGCCCGGAGCGCAGCCGAATGCCGTCCGGGGAGATCGCCACGGTGAAGTCCCCGTACATCACCATGGGCGCGACCACGGCCCGCACCAGCCCGAGGAGCGCGGGGATGGTCACGGCGAGCATGCCCAGCTCCGCGTACAGGACGAGCAGCACCAGCGACACGACCAGCAGCAGGGCCGTGCCGAGGACCGGCAGCCGCAACACCAGCGAAGCGAGCAGCGTACCGCCGGAGACCCGCCACAGCGGCCGTTCGGGAGCCTCCGGGGTGTGCCCGGGGAGGCCGGCCGCGCGTGCCAGCAGCTCCGCCCGCAACTGCTGCGCGGTGCCGCGTCCCAGGTAGCGGAGGGCGATGGCGTTCTGCTCGCCCCCGGCCAGCTCCACCCGCAGTTCGGCCAGGCCGAACAGCCGCGTCACCAAGGGGCGCACCACGTCGATGGCTTGGACCCGCGACAGCGGTATCCGCCGCTTGCGCGTCCTCAGCAGCCCCGTCTCCACCACCAGGTCGTCGCCGTCCACGCGGAACCGCAGGGCCAGCCACGCCCACAGCCCCACCCCGACGGCGATGAACGCCATGGGAACGGTGACGATGACGAACCGCGCCACCGCCTTGGGAGTGAGGACGAGGACCACTCCGTCCTCGGTCTGGGTCAGCAGCAGCGGCAGCCCCAGCAGCACGAAGTAGACGCTGAGGATGACGAACATCCGCAGCGGCGCGGTCGCCCAATGCAGCCGGTGCACGCCCTCCGAGAACCGCACCGGCGGCGGTGTCGGCCCTTGATACGGCCCGCCCGGCGCTCCATACGGTCCCGGTGGCATCGGCGGCCTCGGCGGCACCGCAGGCGGCCCCTGCGGCGGCCCATAAGGCCCGGGAGGGTACGGATACCCGGGCGGACGTCCCTGCGGCGTCCCGTAGGGACCGGGCGAAGGGGGCGGTCCGTAACCGCCGGGGGCGGCGCCGTAAGGAGGATTCACAGGCCCATGCTCCGCTCTTCGCCCTTCCGCGCCAGACGGTCGCGCAGCAGGGCGGCCTCGGCGGCGGGAAGGCCGGGGATCACCGCGTCGGTGGCGGCGGCCGCGGTGTGCAGGCGCACGGTGGCGATTCCCATCCACTGCTCCAGCAGCCCGGCGGTCACGTCCACGACCTGCATCCGCCCGTACGGCACCACGACCAGGCGCTTGACGAACACGCCGTGCGTGACGAGCAGGTCGTCGCCGCGTTCGGCGTAGCCCCAGGACCGGTACGCCAGGTCGGCCACGATCCAGGCCAGCCCCAGCGAGATCAGGGCGGCCGCGCCCCACAGGGCCGCGCCTAGCGCCCCTCCGCCGCGCGCCACCAGGTACGCCCCGAGCACCGTGATCGGCACCGCCCACAGCGTCGCCGCGATCCGCCGGTGCCAGGTGTACCGCTTGGAGATCGGCGACCACGACAACCCGCCGCCGGGCTGGAACGCCTGGTCCGCCGGATACTGCGGCACACCGTTCTGGGGGACCCCGTTCTGAGGGACACCGTTCTGGGGCACGCTGTTCTGGGGGACGGCGTGGGGCGGGGCGCTCGACGGCATGCCGCCCTGCGGCGGCGGGGGCTGCATCTGCGGCGGCCCTCCTGGAGGGGCCGTCCCCGCCGCGGGCGCCTGCGGGGACGGAGGGTGCTCATGGCTGGGAATCATTGGCCCCTAGTCAATCGAAACCGCCGGGATCCCGCGAGCCGGATGCGTGGCACGATGAACGGATGAGCATCGGTGCGGACGAGCGTCGCACCGGCGGTGAACGGTGGCGGAGCGGATGACCACGGAACGCATCGTCGGGATCGGCTCGGGGGCCAAGGAACTGGCCACCGAGGACATGATCCTCAACATCGGTCCCCAGCACCCGTCCACGCACGGCGTGCTGCGGCTGCGGCTGACGCTGGACGGCGAGCGCATCGCCGCCGCCGAACCGATCGTCGGCTACATGCACCGGGGCGCGGAGAAGCTCTTCGAGGTCCGCGACTTCCGGCAGATCATCGTGCTGGCCAACCGGCACGACTGGCTGTCGGCGTTCGCCAACGAGCTCGGCGTGGTGCTGGCCGTCGAACGCATGCTGGGCATGGAGGCGCCGCCGCGGGCGGTGTGGGCGCGGACCCTGCTGGCCGAGCTGAACCGGGTGCTCAACCACCTGATGTTCCTCGGCTCCTATCCGCTGGAGGTCGGCGCCATGACGCCGATCTTCTACGCCTTCCGCGAGCGCGAGCGGCTCCAGCGGGTCATGGAGGAGGTCTCCGGCGGCCGCATGCACTACATGTTCAACCGGGTCGGCGGCCTGAAGGAGGAGCTGCCCGCCGGTTGGACGGGACGGGTCCGCCGCGTCGTCGCCGACGTGCGGGCGGGCATGTCCGACATCGCCGACCTGATCATGGACAACGAGATCTTCCGGGCCCGCACCCGCGGCGTCGGCGTCCTCACCCGCGAGCAGGTCCTGCAGTACGGGGTGTCGGGCCCCGTCGCCCGCGCCAGCGGCGTCGACTTCGACCTGCGCCGCGACGAGCCCTACCTGGCCTACGGCGAGCTGGACGTGCCGGTCGTCACCCGCACCGAGGGCGACTGCCTGGCCCGCTTCGAATGCCTGCTCGGCCAGGTGTACGCCTCGCTGGACCTGGCCGACGCGTGCCTGGACCGCCTGGCCGACCTGCCGCCCGGCCCGATCAACCAGCGCCTGCCCAAGGTGCTGAAGGTGCCCGAGGGCCACACTTACGCCTGGACGGAGAACCCGCTCGGCATCAACGGCTACTACCTGGTGTCGCGCGGCGAGAAGACCCCGTGGCGGCTGAAGCTGCGGTCCGCCTCCTACAACAACGTCCAGGTGCTGTCGGAGCTGCTGCCCGGCAACCTCGTCGCCGACATGATCGCCATCCTGGGCTCGATGTTCTTCGTCGTCGGCGACATCGACAAGTAGCCGTGCGCCGAACCGGCCGCGCACGACGGCACGGAGCGCACCGGCGCGGCTCCGCCGGACCGGGCGGTCGGGCGGCTCGGTCGGCCGACTCGGGCGAGCGGGCGGGTCAGGCGCGGGTGGCGTCCGGATCGCGGTCCCGCTCGTCCGGGTCCTTGGGGACGCGGCAGGAGTACTCCAGGAAGTACGCCGCGCCCACCAGGACCGCGGCCGCCACGAAGGTGGCGATGCTGACGACGAAGTCCTCGCGCGGCGTCTGCTTGTCCAGCGAGCCCGACAGTCCCACGGCGAATCCGCCGAACACGCCGGCGAGCACCGCCGCGGCGTGCGCGCTGGCCTTGCCCAGGACCGCCATCCGCGCCACGACCAGCGGCTCGACCGGCTTGGTGCCGGGCCGCCGGCGGATGCGGCGCAGCAGGTTCACCCCGGTGAACGCCTCGCCCAGCGCCAGCAGCAGCAGGGTCGGCACCGCCGTCCACGGCAGCGGCGGGAGCGACACGTACGCGGTGTCGAGCACCGCCCAGGTGATCAGTCCGATGACGATCACCAGGGCGAGCAGGAACGTCGGACGGGAAGGTGTCATGCAGGAGGCTGAAGGGTGAGGTCGTCGCGGCGGCGCACCGCGGTCGCGGACTCCGCCTGTTTGGCCGCGGCCAGGTCGCCGACGCGTCCGTGGCCGGGCAGGAGCACGTCCGGCTCGATGTCGGCCCACGGGACGAGCACGAAGGCCCGCTCGTGCGCCCGCGGATGCGGCAGCGTCAGGTCGGGGTCGTCGGAAATGATGTTGCCGAACATCACGATGTCGATGTCCAGGGTGCGCGGGCCCCAGCGGACCTCGCGCGTGCGGCGCAGCGAGTTCTCGATGTTGAGCACCCGCTCCAGCAGGTTCTCCGGCGGCAGCCGGGTGTCGGCCACCAGCACGATGTTCAGGTAGTCGCCCTGCTCGGGGATGGTCTCCCCGGGCGGGGCGTACGGGGCGGTCTCGTAAACCGGGGAGAGCGCCACGAAGTCCAGACCCGGCGCGTCGAACAGCGCGTCGACGGCCTCCTGAAGGTTGTCCAGCCGGTCGCCGAGATTGCTGCCCAGGGAGAACACGACGCGATGCGCGACCAGCATGTGGCCGCCGGTCGCGGTGCGGTCGGGCATACGCTCGGACGCTGTCATGGACGGCTCCTCCTGATCCTCACGGCCACGTCCGTGAAGGGGTGCGCTACGGGGGCGTGCGGCTTGTGGACGGTGACCTCCACGTCGGACACCGCTTCTTCCTGCAGGCAGACCCCCGCCAGTCGGTCGGCCAGCGTCTCGATGAGGGCGACGGGCTCGCCCTCGATGACGGCGACCAGCCGGTCGGCGAGAGATCCGTAGTCGACGGTCCGGGACAGGTCATCTTCTGCCGCCGCCGGCCGCGTGTCCAGACCCAGCGTGACATCCACCACGAACTCCTGGCCCAACTCCCGCTCCGCGGGCAGCACGCCGTGCCGTCCCCGGGCGCGCAGGCCGCGCAGTTCTATCCGGTCCAGGCTCATCGCTCCTCTGGGTCGTTCATGATCGGGGATCCGTGGTGGACCAGCAGCCGCCAGCCGCCGTCGACGCGCACGAACAGGTTCGTCGCGATCATGCTGCCTCCGGCCAGAAACCCGTTCCCGGCGCCCTGCTCGGCGGTCAGGATGTTCTCCTTGCACGTCACCACGGCGTGCTCGCCGTAAACGTCGGCCTCGACGTCGGTCAGCACGAACTGGATGTACTCGGTGTTCGCCATGATCAGCGCCCAGGACCGCAGCACCTCGTCCCGGCCGCGCAGCCGCGTCCACCCCGGGTGCACGCACGTCACGCCGGACGCGTACGGCCCGTCGGCCCACACCGCCGACATGCGGTCCAGGTCGCCCGCTTCGAAGGCCGCGTAGAACTCGGCGTTGGCCTCGACCAACTCGGCGCGGTCCACCGCACGGCTCATCGCCCGCCGCCCTGCGCCGTGTCGCCCGCCGCCGCGGCGCGGATCGCGGCGGCGACGCGCACCGCGTCGGCGTTGGGGCGCACCCGGTGCACCCGCACGCACCAGGCGCCCGCGGCGGCGACCAGCGAGGACACCGCCACGGTGGCGTCGTCGCAGTCGGCGAACAGGCGCGGCGTGCCGTCCGGGCCGGCGAGCAGACGGCCGAGGAAGCGCTTGCGCGAGGCGCCCACCAGCACCGGGAAGCCGGTGTCGCGCAGCACGTCCAGGCGGGCCAGCAGCGCCCAGTTGTGCTCGGGGTGCTTGGCGAAGCCCAGCCCGGGATCCAGCACGATCATGGACGGGTCGACGCCCTCGGCCAGCACCGCGTCCACCCGGCGCAGCAGCTCCTCGCGGACCTCCCGCACGACGTCGTCGTACACGGCCCGCGTCTGCATGTCGTGGCTGTGGCCGCGCCAGTGCATCACCACGTACGGGACCCCGGCCGCCGCCACCACGCGCGGCATGGCCGGGTCGGCGAGCCCGCCGCTGACGTCGTTGACCAGCCTCGCCCCGGCGGCCACCGCGGCCTCGGCCACCTCGGCGCGCATGGTGTCGACGCTGAGCGGGACGCCCTCGGCCGCCAAAGCCTCGATCACGGGGATGACCCGGCGCAGCTCCTCGTCGCGGGACACCCGCTGCGCCCCGGGGCGGGTCGACTCGCCGCCCACGTCCACCAGGTCGGCGCCCTCGGCCATCAGGTCCAGCCCGTGCCGGACCGCCTTGTCCACGTCGAACCAGGCGCCCCCGTCGGAGAAGGAGTCCGGGGTCACGTTGACCACGCCCATGACGAGGCAGCGCCCGGGCGCGGGCAAACCGGGGACGGCGGCGTCGGTCATGTCCTCAACCCTATGCCTTGATCGCATCACCGCGGTCCGCGCCCCCGCGCCAACGGTCCGGTCACCGGGGGCGGGCGGCGCCGACGGTGCCCTCGCCCGACGCGGCGAGGGCCGTGCGGAACGTTCCCGTCAGCGGCCGAGGATCAGCCCCATGGCCTCGGCGCGCGTCTCGGGACGGTCCCGGAACGCGCCGCGCACGGCGGAGGTGACCGTCCTGGCGCCCGGCTTGCGCACGCCCCGCATGGTCATGCACAGATGCTCCGCCTCGATCACCACGATCACCCCGCGCGGCTCGAGGATGCGCATCAGGGCGTCGGCGATCTGGCTGGTCAGCCGCTCCTGCACCTGCGGCCGCCGGGCGTACACGTCCACCAGCCGCGCCAGCTTGGACAGGCCGGTGATCTGCCCCTTCTCGTTGGGCGTGTACCCGACGTGCGCCAGCCCGTGGAACGGCACGAGGTGGTGCTCGCAGGTCGAGTAGACCTCGATGTCCTTGACCAGGACCATCTCGTCGTGGTCGGCCTCGAACACCTTGGTGAGGGCGTCCTCGGGGTCCTGGCGCAGGCCGGCGAACTGCTCGGCGTAGGCGCGGGCGACCCGGGCGGGCGTCTCGCGCAGGCCGTCGCGGTCGGGGTCCTCCCCGATGCCGATCAGGATCTCGCGGACGGCGCGTTCGATGCGCGCGTAGTCGAAGACCCGCTTGCGGCCGTTCGGCACCGCGAGGCCTCCGGAGGACGCGGAGGCGGGGGCCTCGGGCCGGGCGTCGGGCTCGCCGGCGACGCCGGCGGACCCGGCGGCGAGCTCCACCGCCGGGTCCCGGGATTCGTCGTACGGTTCGGCCACGGCGATCAGCTTTCGCCGGTGGACGGGTTCTCGGTCGAGGACTCGGTGGGCTGGGCCGAGCCCTGGCCGTTGTTCTTGGTCAGGTCGGCGACGTCCTGCGGGCCCAGCAGGGCCAGCTCCTTGGGCGTCAGCACCGGCGGGCGGTCGGACGGCAGCCGCTTGCCGTAGCCGGTGTAGGAGCTCTGGTGCGGCCGCTGGCGGACCGGCGCGAAGATCCGCAGCACCTCGTCCTTGGAGAGGGTCTCCTTCTCCATCAGCTGCAGCACGAGCTCGTCCAGCACGTCGCGGTACTCGACCAGGATCTCCCAGGCGGTGTCGTGCGCGGCCTCGATGTAGCGGCGGACCTCGTCGTCGATCGCCGAGGCGATGTCCTCGGAGTAGTCGCGCTCGTGGCCCACGTCGCGGCCCAGGAACACCTCGCCCGCGCCGGTGCCGAACTTGCGGGCGCCCAGGCGCTCGCTCATGCCGTACTCGGTCACCATGTTGCGGGCGATCTTCGTGGCCTTCTCGATGTCGTTGGCCGCGCCGGTGGTGGGCTCGTGGAACACCAGCTCCTCGGCGGTGCGGCCGCCCAGCAGCATGGCCAGCTGGTCGGTCATCTCCGACCGCGTGGTGAGGAACTTGTCCTCCATCGGCAGGGTCATGGTGTAGCCCAGGGCCCGGCCGCGCGGCAGGATCGTCACCTTGTGCACGGGGTCGGCGTTCGGCAGCGCGTGCGCCACCAGCGCGTGGCCGCCCTCGTGGTAGGCGATGATCTTCTTTTCCTTCTCCGACATCACCCTGGTCTTGCGCTCCGGGCCGGCCATGACCCGGTCGATGGCCTCCTCCAGGGTGTCCATGTCGATCAGCTTGCGGTCCTGCCGCGCGGTCAGCAGGGCCGCCTCGTTGATCACGTTGGCCAGGTCGGCGCCGGTGAAGCCGGGGGTGCGCCGCGCGATGACGTCCAGGTCGACGTCGGGCGCGAACGGCTTGCCGCGGCCGTGCACCCGCAGGATGCCCTTGCGGCCCTCCAGGTCGGGGCGGTCCACGGTGATCTGCCGGTCGAACCGGCCGGGACGCAGCAGCGCCGGGTCGAGGATGTCGGGCCGGTTGGTCGCGGCGATCAGGATGACGCCGCCCTTGACGTCGAAGCCGTCCATCTCGACCAGCAGCTGGTTGAGGGTCTGCTCGCGCTCGTCGTGGCCGCCGCCGAGGCCCGCGCCGCGGTGCCGGCCGACCGCGTCGATCTCGTCGATGAAGATGATCGACGGGGCGTTGGCCTTGGCCTGCTCGAACAGGTCGCGCACCCGGGAGGCGCCGACGCCGACGAACATCTCCACGAAGTCGGAGCCGGAGATCGAGTAGAAGGGCACCCCGGCCTCGCCGGCCACGGCGCGGGCCAGCAGCGTCTTGCCGGTGCCGGGCGGGCCGTACAGCAGCACGCCCTTGGGGATCTTGGCGCCGATCGACTGGAACTTGGCCGGGTTCTGCAGGAAGTCCTTGATCTCCTCGAGCTCCTCCAGCGCCTCGTCGGCCCCGGCCACGTCCGCGAACGTGGTCTTCGGCGTGTCCTTGGTGATCAGCTTGGCCTTGGACTTGCCGAAGTTCATCACCCGCGAGCCGCCGCCCTGCATCTGGTTCATGATGAACAGGAAGATCAGGACGATGACCACGATGGGCAGCAGGCTGAACAGCAGGTTGAGGAAGAAGCTCTGCTTGGGGACCTCGACGTTGTAGCCGCCCGGCAGCTTGCCGGCCTGGGCCTGCTGCTGGAGCTGCTCCTGGAGCTTCAGCCCCTGGCCGTCGACCCAGCTGGCCTGCAGGTGCTTGCCGTCCTTGAGGGTGACCTCGATCCGCTGATCCTTGTCAATGATCTTGGCGGACCGGACCTGGCCGGCGGCGATCTCCTGGACCACCCTGGAGGTGTCGGTCTTCTCGTACGAGCGGCCGGGGTTCACCCCCCACATGACCATGGCGACCAGGAGGCCCAGCAGCAGGATCCACAGCAGCGGCCCGCGAAAGTAGCGCTTCACGTCCATTTATCCGGCAACCCCTCCGGGGCCCGTCCCTCCTATTGCCATCCTCGCCCGTCCCGCTGGACGGACGCCACTGTGATCCGGCTCCATGCGTGCGGCGGACCCTCGCCGGAGCCCCCGGCCCGCCGAGGCGACGGGCCCGCCGAGCGGCTCCCCGGCGCAAGCCCGGGACACCGACGGTACACCTGCCGGAGCACGGGGCGCAGCCAGCGCGGATCCCTGGTGCCCGGTATACCCGTCGACCTCCAATGCAACGATCCGCGGAGGCGTGATGTTCCCCCGCGCTCACCGGGGACGGCTCCCCGGCGGGCGACCCGCGACCCGCTCAGGCGCTCTCACCTCCGTACACGTGGGGCGCCAACGTCCCTACAAACGGCAAATTACGGTACTTCTCCGCATAGTCCAGGCCATACCCGACGACGAACTCGTTGGGAATGTCGAAGCCGACGTAGCGGACGTCCACCTCGGTCTTGACCGCTTCCGGCTTGCGCAGCAGCGCGCAGATCTCCAGCGAGGCCGGGCCGCGCGAGCGCAGGTTGCTGACCAGCCACGACAGCGTCAGCCCCGAGTCGATGATGTCCTCGACGATCAGGACGTGCCGGTTCATGATGTCGGCGTCCAGGTCCTTCAAGATGCGCACCACGCCCGACGACTTGGTGCCCGAGCCGTACGAGGACACCGCCATCCAATCCATGGAGACGGGCGAGCGCATCGCCCGGGCCAGGTCCGCCATGATCATCACGGCGCCCTTGAGCACGCCGACCAGCAGCAGGTCCTTGCCGGCGTAGTCGGCGTCGACCTGCGCGGCCAGCTCGCGCACCTTGGCCTGGAGCTGCTCCTCCGTGATGAGCACCTTCGCCAGGTCGGCGCCAAGATCCTTCTCTTCCACTTACCCACTCTCCGCGATAGGCACCGTCACTCGGACCGGCCCGGGCCGAACAGCAGCCGTCCCTCCCGGCGGTACGCACGCACGCCCCCTGGAAGATCGACGTGCCGCTGTCCACGCCATGCCGTGACCAGCCGATCCACGTGTTCCACATGGACGGCCGCGAGCGTACCGGGTGGGCTTCCCGCGCTCACCGCCGCCTTCCGCAGCACCCGGGTCCGCACGGCCTTGGGGAGCCCGGCCACCCCGTCCAAGGCCAGCGCCACGGAGAAAGGGGCCGGGGCCTCGGTTTCGCAGTCGGCGTAGGCGCGCTCGGCGAACGCGTCCAGGGCGTCGGCGTCCTCGCGCAGCAGGCGCGCGGTACGGGCCAGCGCCTCGGTGATGCCGGGGCCGAGCGCCTTTTCCAGAACGGGAAGCGCGTCACGCCGTACCCGCACACGTGTGTAGGCGGGGTCGTCGTTGTGGGGGTCGTCCCAGGGTTCCAGCCCCATCGCCAGGCACGCGCGTCGCGTCGTGGCCCTGTCGATGTCCAGAAGTGGCCGGACGTACCGGATCTCACGCGCCCCGAAGGCACGGACGAACGAAGGCGGCATGCCCGCCAGAGAGCGGGCCCCGGAGCCGCGGGCGAGGCCCATCAGAACGGTCTCCGCCTGGTCGTCCCTGGTGTGCCCCAGGAGCACCGCGGCCGCGTCCAAGCTCGCCGTGGTCTCGTCGAGGGCGGCGTAACGGGCGTCCCGGGCGGCGTTCTCCGGCCCGCCCCGTCCCGCCACCGTGACGGCGACCGAACCGGCCGGGTCGAGCCCGAGGTCCGCCATCGTCCTGACGACCGTCTCCGCGCGCGCGGCCGAGCCCTCCTGCAGCCCATGGTCGATCGTGACGCCCCCCGCCGGACGTCCCGCCTTGCGGGCCTCGAACGCCAGCGCGCCGGCCAGGGCGAGCGAGTCGGCGCCGCCGCTGCACGCGACGAGCACAAGGCGCGGCTCGGGCGGCAGCGCCTCCAGCGCGCGCCGCACCGCCACGCGAACCGCGGCCACGGCAGGATCAGGCCCCATCGGCCCTACCGTTCCCGGACGTCGCGCCAGGGGCGCACCGACATGGCCGTGCTCACGCCCCGTCGGCCTCGGACGTCCGCCCATCGGGAGACGTCCGCCCATCGGGGTTCGCCGCCTCGATGGCCCGGGGACCGAGCACCCGGTCCATCCACAGCGCCGGTTCCTTGATCTCGGCGTGCGTGGGCAGCGTCTCGGCCGAGTCCCACACCCGGTTGAAGCCTTCCATGCCCACCTCGGCCACCACCCGGTGGACGAACCGCGACCCTTCGGCGTACTGCCGCATCTTCATGTCGATGCCGAGCAGCCGCCGGATCGTCTTGTCCATGCGGGTGCCGCCCTCGCGGCGGCGCTGGAACCGCGCGCGGATCTGCTGGACGGACGGCACCACCTCGGGGCCGACGGCGTCCATCACGTAGTCGCCGTGCCCCTCGACCAGCGTCATCACCGCGGTGAGCCGGTCGAGGATCTCCCGCTGCTCGGGGGTCTGGATCGCGTCGATCAGGCTGGAGTCGCCGCCGCGCACCGCGTCGGCGATCGCGTCGGCCGCGTCCCGCAACCGGTCCAGCAGGGCCCCGGGGTCCAGGTCGGAGGCCAGCAGGAACTGGGTCATCTGGTCCTGGACGTACTCGCGCAGCCAGGACACCCCGGTGAACTGGGCGCGGTGCGTCTCCTCGTGCAGGCACACCCAGAGGCGGAAGTCGCGCGCGTCCACGCCGAGCTCCTTCTCCACCTGCACGATGTTGGGAGCGACCAGGGTGAGTCTTCCGGTGGGGGCGCGGCCGGACGGGTCCGGGGGCAGGAACAGCTCGTACTGGCCCAGCACGCGGCTCGCCATGTACGCCAGGATGGCGCCCACCTGCATGCCGGTGACCCGGGAGCCCACGGCCTGCACGACCACGCCGGCGCCGCCGCCGAGCAGGCCCGTGCCGCGGCGTTCGGCCATCTGCTCCATGAGCGGCTCCAGCACCACCCGGAAGCCGTCGACGTTGGCGCGGATCCAGCCGGGCCTGTCCACGATCGTGGCCGGGGCCGGACTGGCCTCCGCCTGCATGCCGGTGAACTCGGCGACGTGCCCTTGCGCGATGCGGGACAGCTCGCGCAGCTGCGCCACCACCTCGCGCGCCTCGGCTTGGCCGACCTGCGGCCCCGGCCGGACGAGCCGGGTGCCGGTCTGCACCGCGACGTTCCAATCGATCATTGAGGCGCTCATGTACTCCACCGTACGTTTCGACCCCGGCGCCGGAGCGCCCCTGCAGATCGTTCAACGAACAACTGGTTCCGTTATCTCCCGTACGACCACATCCATACCCTCGGACGACTCCGTACTCCAGCCCTGCCGTCTCTCAAATTCCGACGTCCCGTCTCAGCGGGTCCAGGCGCGGGCGCTTTGCGGGGGCTTCGGGACGCGGGGACGGGCCGGGCGAGCGGTCGAAGTCCGGCTCATGGAGACGGTGATCGGGGACTGGAGCCGGAGGCCGGACCGACGCCGTTCGTGGACTCCGCGCGGGCTGAGCAGGGGCGGCCGCCGGTCAGACGCAGCCGCAGGAGGCGACGGTGGCGGCGAGGGCGTCGAGACGGCCGGGATCGACCGTCCCGGTGCCGTCGCCCGCCATGAACGCGAACGCGAGCAGACGTCCGTTCACGTCGTGGGCGAACCCGGCGAGGGTGCTGACCCCCGCCAGCGTTCCCGTCTTTGCCCGTACCAGGCCCGCCCCCGCCGCGCTGTGGACCGTCGTGTAACGGGGCGGGGACAGGGTGCCGGAGAAGCCCGCCACCGGCATGCCGGTGATGGCGGCGCGCAGTTCGGGACGGTCGTCGGACGCGGCCAGGGTCACCAGCCGCGCCAGCGCGTTCGGGGTGATCCGGTTGCGCGTGGACAGCCCGCTGCCGTCGTTCACCATGATCCCGTCGGCGGCGCCGAGCTCGCTCAAGACGTCCGTCACCGCCTGGGCGGCCCCGGCGAACGACGGCTGGTACCCCCGTTTGATCGCGACCTGGCGGGCGACCGCCTCGGCCGCGTCGTTGTCGCTCTCGGTCATCAGATGCTCGACGAGCACCGACAGGGGCGGCGACTGCACCGTGCCCAGCGGGGCGGCGCCCTGCGGCGCCATGACCGCACGGCCCCGAGTGGCGGTCACGCCGTTGCGGGTGAGCATGCGGGCGAACAGGGCGGCGGCCGCGGCGGGCGGATCGCTCACCCTGGCCTTCTTGGTCGTGCCGGGTGCGACCCTGCCCTCGTCCACGGCGAGCGCGCTCACCGGAGCGACTTCGCCGTCCGGTATGTAGTTGGGCTTCCAGCCCGGGGCGGTGCGGGGGCCCTGGTAGGCGGTCGCGTCATAGTCCACGCGGACGCGGCGGATACCGGACGCCTTCAGGGCGGCGGCGGTCTGCCGCGCGAGATCGGCCAGCGAGGCGAAGGCCGGCCGCCCTCTGCCCGCGGACGCGGGGAGCGCGGTCACTGTAGGATCCCCGCCGCCGACCAGCACGACGCCGTCGCCGCTCCGCACGACCTTCGTGGTGATCCGGTGGTCGGGGCCGAGCGCGGCCAGCGCGGCGACGGACGTGACCAGCTTGGTGGTGGACGCGGGCGTGGCGGGCCGGTCGGCGTCCCGGGCGAACAACTGCCGCCCGGTCCGGACGTCGACGACCACCGCGTTGATCGGGGTGCGGGCGCCGTCGAGCAGCCCGGACAGCCGCCGCGCCAGGACGGACGAGTTCGGCGCGCCGCCCGCCGGCCCCGCCGCGCTCAGCGGCACGACGGTCGCGGTCGTGCGCACCGCCTCGCGTTCCGCGACGGCCGGCGGCCGGGGAGACAAGCGCCGGTCCGGTGTGAGTTTGGCCACTGCCATGCCGGCGCCCGCCGTCGAGACATGGAGGAGGGAGAGTGTGACCATGACCAGGGCACGCGTGCGTTTCGGCACGTGACCGCCCCTCTCCCCCTCAGCACCCACCAACGTGCGACATCCTTGTATAAGGGAACACCATCCTGTGTGGGCCGCCTCGCCCGCGCAGGCTCCCGAAAGACTATTCACTGCGACGGCGCAGGGAGCGGAGGACATCGTGGATTTCGACGTCACCATTGAGATCCCGAAGGGCCAGCGGAACAAGTACGAGGTGGACCACGAGACCGGTCGCATCCGCCTGGACCGGATGCTGTTCACCTCGACGCAGTACCCGGCCGACTACGGGTTCATCGAGAACACCCTGGGCGAGGACGGCGACCCGCTGGACGCCCTGGTGCTGCTGCAGGAGCCGACGTTCCCGGGCTGCCTGATCCGGTGCCGCGCCGTCGGAATGTTCCGCATGACGGACGAGGCGGGGGGCGACGACAAGGTCCTGTGCGTCCCGGCCACCGACCCGCGCATGGAGCACCTGCGCGACATCCACCACGTGCCGGAGTTCGACCGCCTGGAGATCCAGCACTTCTTCGAGGTCTACAAGGACCTGGAGCCCGGCAAGTCCGTCGAGGGCGCCAGCTGGGTGGGGCGCGTCGAGGCCGAGGCCGAGATCGAGCGCTCCCTCAAGCGCGCCGCCGAGGCCGGCGGGCACAAGCGCGCCCACTGACTGTCCGTGCCCGGCCGCTGACCCCCGCCGTCGTCGGCTGGGCGGGACGGGCCGGACGGCGCCGATCCGCTCCCGCCGCCCTCCGGCCGCGCCACGCCGCCGCATCCCCGTACCCCCGCCGCCGCTGAGCGGCTCGTCACAGGCTTGTCACAGGGGCTCGTCACGAAGGCGCGGGCTCACCCGGCCGGGCGGGTCGCGCCGATGAGCCCCGGACGCCAAATGCTGGAGATGCGAACCCGGCCGCCCGTATAGGGGGCCTCCACCATGCGCCCCTTGCCGATGTACACGCCGACATGGTGGATGGTGCCTGGGTCCGAGGTGTTGTACGCGTAGAACACGAGGTCGCCTGGGCGAAGGCGGTTCAGGGGGATGTGCGGGCCCGACGTCCACTGCGTCCCGGTCCAGTGGTCCAGGTGAACACCCGCCTTGGCCCACGCGTACATCGCCAGCCCTGAGCAGTCGAAGCCGTAGATGCGGGCGCCGTGCGCGATGCCGTAGCTGGGTCCGTTGACGGTGCCTCCGCCCCAGGAGTACGGCGTGCCGAGCCAGCGGAGCGCGGCCCGTGCCACGGCCAAGCCTTGGGAGTAGCCGCTCCCCGAACCGGCGGCGTCCGCGTCGCGCAGCGCCTCGCGGCGGCGGCGCGCCAGGTCGTCCGCGCGCTCCCGGGCGATGTCCAGCTCGCGTTCCAGCCGCCGCTTCTCCGCGCCGATCTCCTGGACGGCCCGCTGCTGCCGGGCCACCGCCTCCTCGGCGGCGCGGCGCGCCTGCAGGGCCCGCTGGGTCGCCGCGTGCTGCTCGGCCAGAGCCGACTGGGCCTGAGTGCGGAAGAGGTCGGCGACGTTGCGCGCCGCCTGCACCTCCTGGACGAATCCGGTGCGGCGACGCGCGAGCATTTCGAGCAGCCCGGCCCGGTCCATGGCGCCCTGCGGCCCGCCGCTGCCCGCGATGACCGACGGCCACGGGGTGGAGCCGCTGCCCGCCCGGTACGCCTCGGCGGCGAACGCGGCGAGGTTCGCGCGGGCCTGGGCATACCTGCGTTCGGCCTCGGCGAGACGCGCCATGGCGTCCTGGTACGCCCCCGCCGCCCGGGCCAGCCTGACCTTCTCCCCGTTGTAGCGCTCCACGGCGAGCGCGGCGGCGGCCGCCAGCCGCTCGAGCTCTCCGGCGGCCTGCGCGTACCGCACCTTGGCCTGGGCCACCTCTTCGGCGCGTTCCCGAGCACGGCGCTCGGCCCGGGCCACGTCGCGGTCGCTCGGCACCGGCTCGGTCAGTGCGGCGGCCGCGCTCCGTGCGGTCGCCGCCCCGGGGGCGAGGGACGCCCCCGTCACCGTGAGGACGGTGATGCCGCCCAAGGACATCAGGCGCAGCGCCGCGCTCCGCCGGCGCGCCGACGTCCGCTGCCCCGTGCGCGTTCCGAGAAACACGGTCCCCCCCACCGTGATCATCGACGCGAGGACGTCACGATCGTCACTCAGACCACAATGATCAATACCCTATGTGATCACTCGGCACACGCGGCGACCATTTCGCGGGGAGTCACCCGCCGGAACCCTCCGGCCGCGGACTCTCTCCGGAGGGGGACGCGGACCCGGGCTCACGGGACGGAGGCGGCGAACTCGACGGCGGGTCCGACGAAGGCTGCTCCGACGGCGGAGTGGACGGCGGGGAAGGCGACGACGGTGGCGGCGAGGTCTGCGGCGGCCGTGAGGTCTGCGGCGGCGGGGTGGTGGGCTGCTGCCCCGGGGGCGGCGACGTCGGGTCGGGACGGCTGACGGGACGCCACGTGATGCGCACTTCCACACCGCCGGGCTCGAAGACGACGCCGCCTTCCCCCGCCGCGTCGCCGCGCCTGGCGACGTCCACGCCGAGCGTGAGGGTCTGCCCGGCCTCGATGCGTCCGGACGTCCGGCTGAGGCGTACCGGACCCCACGGCTCGGCGCGCCAGGTCACCGGCCCGCCCTCGGCGGTCAGCTGAAGCGTGCCGTGCGAGCCCTCCGCAAGGTCCAGGAACAGCGGAGCCACCGTCAGGGCCGCGCCGCGGCGGCGTGCTCCCTCGAAACCCGCCGGGCGTGCCCCGCCGGACGGCGGCCACGGCAACGCTGTGGGCGGGGCGGACGACACGCGCGCGCCGAGCGGATACGTAGCGGGCGGGGGAGCCTCGCCGGCGTCCCCCCGATCCCCCTGCGGTGGCGTGCCGACCGTGGGGAGCGGCACCGAGGGGCCGACCGCCGTCCCGCCGCCCTGACCGTCCGCACCGACCAGCCGGTGGAACGCCACGCCGCCTCCCCCCAGCAGCAGCGCGACCACCGCCACGGCCGCGACCCCGCGCCAGGCCGCCCCGCCCAACCCTCCGAAGAGGGCGTACGGCGGGCGCCGTGCCGCCGGACGCAGGCCGCGACGCCGTGCGGCGTGGCGCGACTGGACGGGGAACCCGGTCGGACCGAACTCGCCGACCCGCGTCGCGACGAACAGCCGATAGCCCACCAGTTCGGGATCGAAGAAGCAGCTCATCACCTGTTCCCGCAGGGACGCGGGAGGGCGGGCCTGCGGCAGCAACCCGTACACCTTGGCCGCCGACACCGTGCGGGGGCGCAACGTCCGGCAGACGCCGCACTCGCGGGCGTGCCGCGCGAGCCGTCTGTCGACGTCGCCCCTGGCGGCGCCCCGGCGCTGCCGCAGCAACGCCCCGCGTTCGGGGCACCCGTACGGGCCGTCGTGCGCGAGAAGCTCGGCGGTCAGGGCCGCCTCGAGCGCGGCGTGAGCACGTTCCAGCTGCGCCTCGGCGTCCTTGAGGGAGAGGCCGGCCACCGCCGCCACGTCGGGCGTCGGCAACCGCTGCCGCACACGCAGCTCGAGCAGGTCCCGGCTCAGCGGGTCCAGGGCCTCGACGGCCTGCCACGCCACGACGCGCAGGTCGACGTCGTCCTGGTCATGGCTGGCGACCGGCACGTCGGGCCGCTGGTCGGGGGCGGACGGCCGGCGCGCGCATTCCAAACGGGCGATGGCGTAGAGCCACGGACCGAAGCGATCGGCGTCGCGCAGCCGTCTGATGTGCGCCTCGGCAACGATGAACGTGTCGCGCAGCGCCACCTGTGCGGCGTCCCGGTCGCGCAGGTGGAACCAGCAGTACCCGTAGAGGCGTTCGGCGTAGGCATCGTAGGCCGCGGCAGGTGCGGCCGGGTCCCGTTCCCGCAGGGCCTCGACCAGGAGATGGTCATCCATACCTGCAAGGTAAGTGCTGGCCGACACCTTTACCGCCAATTCCACGAGATCAGACTTATTCGACCACATTGCATACGAACTTTCCCCCAGCCCGCCATTGTTTGCCCACAATGTGAGCAATGAGCACCTCGTCCGGGATCGTCGCCATCACCCGCCCACCTGGCGCGCATGACCCTGCGACGTTTCGCGAATACGCATCGTAAAGACGTCGGAGAGGCTGACTTAAAAGTCTCCGACCTGTCCCCCGACAGTCATATGACCATGGCCGGGCACGGCGAAGACAACCGACACTCCAGACAACGTCAGTAAAAACTGAAAGCCCGCCCGACGTTGACACTGTCATCGTGACAGTGTCATCATGGCGTCATGTCGGGCACCTGGACGATCAGCGAACTGGCCGAGCGGGCCGTCGCCGCGCTGTCGGCGGGCGACCCGCTGCGCGTCAGCGGCCGGGTTCGCGACCTGCCCAACGAACGACTGATCCGCTGGTACACCACGATCGGGCTGGTCGACCCCCCGCTGGGGCGCCGCGGCCGCACCGCCGTGTACGGTCACCGGCACCTGCTGCAGATCGTGGCCGTCAAGCGGCGCCAGGCCGCCGGCCGCACGATCGCCGAGATCCAGCAGGAACTGTCCGGCGCCACCGACGACACCCTGCGCGCCATCGCCCAGATCCCCGACCCCCTGCCGGACTCCGACACTGACACTGACACTGGCACCGGCACCGGTACCGGCGCCGGCGCCGAGCCCGCCCAGGCCCGCGGCCGCTTCTGGACCGCCCGCCCCGCCGCCCCCAGCGGGCCCGCGGACGTCGTCTGGCGGGCGGACATCCGGCACGCCCGGGACTCCGAAGCCCCGGCCGCGCCGTCCTCTCCTGCAGGCGCGGCCCCCTCGACTCCCCCGACCAGCGGCAACGGCGAAACGCGTCCCGGCGCAACGCCGACACGTCCCGGCCACGCGGACGAGACCCCGGGCAGGTCCCGGCGGCTCTCCGTGGTTCAGGGCGTCCGGCTGGCTCCCGGCGTCACCGTGCTGCTGGACGCGCCGGCGCTCGGCGAGGACGACCTCGCCGCGATCGCGGCCGCCGCCGGTCCGCTGCTGGACGAGCTGCGGCGCCGCGGACTCCTCGACCCCATCGACACGCACCCCCACCCCTCCGGGAGGCCCTGATGACCGTGCACATCAGTCCCCTGCCCGACGCGGCGGCGCCGCCGGACCCCGAAGGCGGGCTCGGCGCCCTGTCCACCGACCGGGGCAACCTGCCGCTCGACGCGGTCGACGTCCGCGCCTCGATCACCGGCCTGGTCGCCGGAGTCGAGGTGACCCAGGGCTTCCGCAACCCGTTCGACGTGCCGCTGGAGGCCACCTACATCTTCCCCCTGCCGGACCGCGCCGCCGTCACCGCGCTGCGCCTGGAGGCCGCCGACCGGGTCGTGGAGGGGGTGCTCAAGGAGCGGGCGCAGGCGCGCCAGGACTACGACGCCGCGATCGCCGCGGGCCGGCGCGCCGCCATCGCCGAGGAGGACCGGCCCGACGTGTTCACGATGCGGGTGGGCAACATCCTGCCCGGCGAGCGCGTGACCGTCCGGCTGACGCTGATCCAGCCGCTCCCCTACGAGGACGGCCAGGCCACCTTCCGGTTCCCGCTCGTGGTCGCGCCCCGGTACATCCCCGGAACCCCGCTGGACGAGCCCGCGGCCGGGGACGGCACCGCGCCCGACACCGACGCGGTGCCCGACGCGTCCCGGATCAGCCCGCCGGTGCTGCTGCCCGGCTTCCCCAACCCGGTGCGCCTGTCGATCAGCGTGGACGTGGACCCGGCGGGGCTGCGGCTCACCGGGATCGGCTCCGCCCTGCACGTGGTCGCCGAGTCCGGCGATGGCGAGCGCACCACCGTCCGGCTGCAGCCCGGCGAACGGCTCGACCGCGACTTCATCCTGCGTCTCGCGTACGCGCCGCAGGAGACCGCCTCGCTGACGCTGGTGCCCGACGAAGACTCCGAGGAGGGGACGTTCTCGCTGACCGTGCTGCCGGCCGGACGGCACCGTCCCCGCCCGCGCGACGTCGTGCTCGTCCTGGACCGGTCCGGCAGCATGCACGGCTGGAAGATGGTCGCGGCCCGGCGCGCGGCCGCCCGGATCGTCGACACGCTCGGCACCGCCGACCGGTTCGCCGTCCTGGCGTTCGACAACGTGGTGGAGCGTCCCCCGCGGCTCGGCCCCTCGCTGGAGCCGGGCACCGACCGCAACCGGTTCCGCGCGGTCGAATATCTGGCGACGCTGGAGGCCCGGGGCGGCACCGAGATGCTCGCGCCGCTGCGGGACGCCTGCCATCTGCTGCACGACTCCGGGACGCGCGACCGGGTGCTGATCCTGATCACCGACGGGCAGGTCGGCAACGAGGACCAGATCCTCGCCGACCTTCTGCCGCGCCTCCGCGGCGTCCGGGTGCACACCGTCGGCATCGACCAGGCCGTCAACGCGGGCTTCCTGCACCGGCTCGCCCAGGCCGGGCAGGGGCGGTGCGAGCTGGTCGAGTCCGAAGACCGGCTGGACGAGGCGATGGAGCACATCCATCACCGCATCGGCGCCCCGCTGGTGACGGATCTGCGCCTGGAAGCCGACGGCCTGCGGCTCGTCCCCGACACCACGACCCCCGCCCGCCTGGACGCCCTGTACCCGGGCGTGCCGCTGGTGATTTCGGGGCGCTTCCACGGCCGCCCGCAGGGCGGCCTGACCGTCCACGGCGTGGCGGCCGACGGCTCACCGTGGCGGCAGAGCTCCACCGCCGTCGTCTCGAGCAACCGCACGGTCGCCTCCCTGTGGGCCCGCGCGCACCTTCGGGACCTCGAAGACCGCTACCTCACCTCCGGCTCGGACGACCTCGAGCGGCGCATCGTGGACACGTCCCTGCGGTTCGGCGTGCTGTGCCGTTTCACCGCGTTCGTGGCGGTGGACAGCCGCGTCGCGACCGAGGGGCAAACGCCCCACCACGTGGTGCAGCCCGTCGAGCTCCCCTCCGGCTGGACCGCACCCGCCGCACCGATGGCGGCGGCGTACGCCGGCCCCATGGGCGCCCCCGGGGCGCCGCCGGTCGCGGGCGTCCCGGCCGCCTTCCCGGCCCCCGCGCCCGCCGCTACGAGCGGCGCCCCCATGGCCCGAGGCCCCATGGCCCCGGGATCGATGCCACGCTTCCGGCTGCCCGGCGCCCGTCGCCGGTCCAGCTCCGAGCTCGATGACCTGCGGCAGCGGCTGACCGAGCATCTCCAGCGGTTGACGTCGACGCCCACCCCCGACCAGGCCCTGCTGGTCGACCTCCTGCAGTTCCTCGAGCCAGCCGTTCAACGCCTCGAAGCACTGGGCACCGACGTCGACCCGCTCGCCACGCTGGTCGCCGACCTCCAGGCCGTCCACACGCCGCTGGACGCCGCCGCTCTCCAAGGCCTGTGGGACCGCACAATCAAGATTCTCACCGAGTTCACCACCCAGGCCCCGCAAGAGCCTCGCCCACGACGCCCGTTTTGGAAGCGCACCCCCTGACCGCCGGGAGCCGCACACATGCACCGCGGGTGACCTCCCACCTGGGAGGTCACCCGCCCCCGCGGTCACGGCCCCGGCCTCACACGCAGCACCTCCTGGGCGCCTGAGCCGCACCGGCCCCGCCACGCTGGGGTCCGCACGGCTGCGACGACCACGCGGTCTTGGCCCACCCATGCGGTGATGAATCTCGTGCGATCGAGGATGAGCGAACGCAAGCCGACCCAGGCGGTGCGTCATGTGACCGGCGCCGCCGTCACGCGAACCGCGTCCGCCTGACCGGCGGCTGCCGGACGTCCCGTCAGGGACACCAGCACGATCGTCGCGCCCCCGGCCCAGCACGCAATACCAGCCAAGCCAGGTCTGGGCAAGGCGCTCGCAAGCTGAGGGCCGCGCCGCTGCGCGTCCGAGGGCGGCGCGCATGATGGGAGCCGGGCTTGCGTCGCCACGGTGTTCGGTAGCTCACACGTGGCGGCCCGGAAGGACGCTGCCTGGGAGGTCAGTGGGTGCTTGTGGCGTTTTGTGTCGACGGCGGCGTGTCACTTCCCGGGAGGGCGGCCCGTCAAGGTGAATCATGGACTGCGGCTTCGTCCGTACGGAATGCTGGACGCAGCAGTGTCGCGGTCGGTCTCCCGGGGGCGGGCTCTGTGGACAACAAGAAGGACGACCTTCCGGAGTGCGGCCACTGCACCAGATCGGGTGAAGTCACCTACGAGCGACCGCAGAAGGAGAACGACGTTCGATCACATGGCGCACGAGCGTGGAGGACTGCCACCTCTGCCGGGGGACCGGAAAGTGCCGATGAAGGCTAAGCGCGAACGCTGCGGCAACGTGCCGTGCGAATGGTGCGACCGCGACGACTGGGTGTGCCGGTTCTGCCACGGCTCGGGCTGGTGGCGTCCCGAGCGTCCGCATCAGACGCCCACCGGTGAGCTGTCCTGGGAGCGCATAGAGGAGCCTTGCCGGATGTGCGGGAACACCGGCAAGGAGCACAACCCGTTGACCGTTCCTCCCGCGTCCTGAACCTCGCCGGAGCGCCTTCCAAGATCGACGCCCTGAGGAGCGGGACGCCTCGTTCCACCATCTCGCGCGTTTGCAGCCCCAGCACGCCCCAGGCGCACGGGCACCGTCGCTGCGTAGACGCGACGTCAGGGGCCGTCTGCCGATTGCCGCAGCGCTGCGGCGTTCTTGTGGTGTGCGGTGGTGTCCCGGGTGGCCCGCTGCCCTCGATCGGTGCGATCGACAGCGGGCGGCTTGGGCCACCGCCGGCCATGCCATGTGCGGACGGAGTCGGGGCGCTGACGAGACGACCAAGGCGCCGGAGGCACAACCAGAGATCGACTGGGCGACAGGGCCTCCCTGAGCCGGGCGATCGACGCCCGCTCAGCGGACTGGTGAAGATCGCATTGCCTCCGGGCGTGCCGCCATACGCGTTCAGGGACGCCCGGTACGGCCCCCGATCCTGTACAGCAACGCGACGTCCCGCTGACCAAGCTGTCGTCCAAGTGCAGGAGATCGCCGACCGGCTGGCCGCCGGGGAGATCGACGAGGACGAGGCCGCCGCCCGCGAGGAGGAGCTGCTGGACCGGCTGCCGCGTGCCACGACCCGCAGACCCAGGAGGAGGCCGACGCAACGATCATCCTCCCGGACGGCGCCCGCTACGGCGCGACGTTCATGACCCTGGACGCCGTCAGCGCCGTCATGCGGCGTTACCGGAGCACCGGCGAATGCCTCAACGGCGCCTACTTCTGGTGCGCAGACCTCATCATCATCGACCGGCCCGGCATCCCGGCCATCGTGGAGGTCGTGCGCCACCTCATCGCCTCAGGTGAGCTCGAAGGAGCTTGCAGCCTTCTCAGGGGCGATGACCTGGCCTCTGAGTAGGCCGGTCGTCCGCTCTTCAACGCGCGCAACGCGACGTGACGTGCTGCTGTCAGCAGAGGTGTCAGCAGCAGGGGCCCCTTCCTTGTTCGGAAGGGGCCCCTGACCTGGGAGCCGCCTGTCGGAATCGAACCGACGACCTGCTCATTACGAGTGAGCCGCTCTGCCGACTGAGCTAAGGCGGCGTGCCGTACGGGAGTCTACCTGGTCTCAGGGGTGTTGCGTGCATTTGTTTTCAGCGGCACACCGTGCCGTCCTTGGGAGGCTGCCCGGTGACCAGGTAGCGGTCGGTCGCGGAGACGATGCAGGGATTGTTCTGGAGGTAGGCGGTGTGGCCGTCGCCGTCGAGGGTCAGCAGGACGCCGGACGACAGGTCGCGGGCGAGGTTCTCCGACCACTTGTAGGGCGTGGCGGGGTCGCGGAGGGTGCCGATGACCAGGATGGGCGCGGCGCCCTTGGCGGTGAAGGGACGCGGCTTCTGCTTGGTCTGGGCGGGCCAGTAGATGCAGGGGAGGCCGCCCCAGACGACGAACTCGCCGAAGTGGGGGGCTTCCTTCGCGGCCTCGTCGACGGCCTTGCGGTAGGCGGCCAGGTCGGCCGGGTTGGGCTTGTCCACGCAGTTGACGGCCATGTTGGCGTCGGCCTGGTTGCTGTAGGAGCCGTTCTCGCCGCGCTCGACCAGGCGGTCGGCGAGGGTGATCAGGAGGGTGCCGTCCTTGCGTTGCATGGCCTGGGCGAGGGCCATGCGCAGGAGGGGCCAGTTCTCCTTGACGTACAGGGCGGACGCCAGGCCCAGCTCGGCCCAGGCTTCGGTGACCGGACGGGAGTCGCTGCTGTTGGACAGGGGGTGGGCGTCGACCCGCTTCTGGAACTCGGTGAGCCGGTCGAGGGCGGTGTCGGGGTCGGTGCCCAGGGGGCAGCCGGAGTGCTTGACGCAGTCGGCGGCGAACGCCTCCAGCGCGGTCTCGAAGCCCTTGGCCTGCTCGACGAGCATCTCGGTGTTCGTCAGCCTCGGGTCGACGGCGCCGTCCAGGACGAGCGCGCGCACCTTGTCGGGGAACTGGTCGGCGTAGGACGCGCCGAGGTAGGTGCCGTAGGAGGCTCCGTAGTAGGTGAGCTTGTCGTCGCCCGCCGCGGCGCGCAGGATGTCGATGTCGCGGGCGGCGTTGGCGGTGCCGACGTACGGCAGCAGCTTGGCGGCCTTGCCGCGGCAGTTGTCGGCGTAGGCGCGGCTTTGGGAGGCCAGGGCGTCGACTTCCTTCTTGTCGTCGGGCGTGGTGTCGGTGGCGTAGAAGGCGTCCAGCTGCGGGGCCGTCATGCAGCGGACGGGGGAGCTGGCGCCGACGCCGCGGGGGTCGAAGCCGACGATGTCGAAACGCCGCCGCAGGTCGGCGCCGAAGGCGCCGGCGGCTTGGCGGACGAACTCCACGCCCGAGCCGCCCGGTCCGCCCGGGTTGACGAACAGCGACCCGATGCGCTGGGACCGGTCCTCGGCGGGACGTCTGATGAGGGAGATGCGCAGGCGCTCCCCCTTGGGGTTGGCGTAGTCGAGGGGGACCTTGGCGGTCGCGCATTCGAAGCCGTTGCCGCAGTCGGACCACTCGAGCCGCTGCTGGTAGTACTCCTCCATGCCGACCGCGGAGCCGGGGGGCGGGCTCTGCTGGGTCGTCTGCGTGCGTTCGCCGGAGCAGCCGGTCAGCGCGACCAAGGTGAGCACAGCTGCGGCGGCGATGAGCTTCATGAGTCCCCCGTCCCGTCGTCGCGGACCGACGTGCTCCCCCTACGCTACGTGGGCGAACGGAAAAGTTCGTTCAGGCGCCTCCGAACTCCTGCTCGATGCCGTCCAGCAGCCAGCGCAGTCCGTCCTCGAAGGACTCCTGCTGGGGGACGCCCTCGCGCAGGGCGCGGCGCAGGTGCGGGAAGTCGCCCTCCTCGATCATCTTCTGGACGTACGACTCGCCGAGGTGGTCGGCGCGCTGGTCGCTCACCAGGCGTTCGCGGATCACGTAGCCGGTCATGTAGTGGTCGACGGCCGTGACGATGCGGGCGGCGGTGGCGGTGTCGACGTCGAGGCCGGCCAGGGCCTGCAGGTTCTGCTCGGCGTGGCGCAGGCCGTTGGGGCCGACGCGGGGCCCGCGCGCCGTCAGGTCGATGACCCAGGCGTGCCGCCGGATGACCTCGCGCTCGCGCCGGGCGATCACGCTGACGGCCTCCCGCCAGTCGGCGGGCAGCTCCTCCTCGATGATCAGCTCGCGGTGGACCTCGTCGAGCATCAGGTCGAGGAGGTCCTCCTTGCGCTCGATGTGGGTGTAGAGGCTCATGGGGCGCACCCCGAGCGCGGCGGCGACGCGGCGGATGGAGACCGCGTCCAGGCCCTCCGCGTCGGCGATCTCGATCGCGGCGGCCACGATCGCCTCCCGGGTGAGGCGGGGGCGGCGTCCGCCGCTCTGGCGCGCCCAGACGGGTTCGCCGGGCGGTCTGCGGTCTCGGGCGGTTCCGGGCACGGCCCGATCCTACCGGTACGGCGTACGCCCAGGCCGAAACAGCGTATCGATCTAGCGATACGCTGTACCAATATGGCGATACAGCGTATCGTTCGGCCGGTACATCGTACGGAAGGAGGACCGCGGCGCATGACCGCCGACGACGCCCGGCTGCGACGGCTCGCGATCGTCGTGCTGCTCGGGGCGATCATGACGGTGCTCGACAGCACGATCGTCACCGTCGCCGTCACCGCCCTGGGCACCGACCTGGACGCCTCGCTGTCCACCGTCCAGTGGGTGCTGACCGGGTACACGCTGGCGCTGTCCATGGCGATCCCGCTGACGGGGTGGGCGGTGCGGCGGTTCGGGCAGCGCACCATGTGGCTGGTGTCGCTGGCGCTGTTCATCGGGGGGTCGCTGCTGTGCGGGTTGGCGTGGTCGGCGCCCGCGCTGATCGGCTTCCGGGTGGTGCAGGGATTCGGCGGCGGGATGCTGATGCCGGTCGGCCAGATGATGCTCGCCCGGGCGGCGGGTCCGGACCGGATGGCGCGGGTGATGGCCGTCGTCTCGGTGCCGGCGATGCTCGCACCAGTGTTGGGGCCGGTGGCGGGCGGGCTGATCGTCGGCCACCTGTCGTGGCGCTGGATGTTCTACGTCAACGTCCCGGTCTGCGCCGTGGCGCTGGCCGCGGCGCTGCGCATGCTGCCCCGCGACGCGGAGCGCGATCGGAGCGTCCGGCTGGACGCGCCGGGCCTGGCGCTGGTGTCGCCCGGCCTGGCGGCGCTGGTGTACGGGCTGTCGGAGGCGGGCGAGGGCGCCGGCCTGTCGAGCGCCGGGTTCCTGGTCGGCGCGGTCGGCGGCGCGGTGCTGATCGCCGCGTTCGTGGTCCACGCCGTGCGCAAGGGCGACGACGCGCTGATCGACGTGCGGTTGCTGCGCGCCCGCTCGTTCACCGCCGCCACCGGCGCGCTGTTCGTCTACAGCGGCGCGGCGTTCGGGCTGACGGTGCTGATCCCGCTGCTGTCGCAGGTGGCGCGGCAGGAGACGGCGACGCAGGCGGGGCTGCTGCTGGCCCCGTTCGGGCTGGGCGCGATGGTCACGATGCCGCTCGCGGGACGGCTGGCCGACCGCTACGGCGCCCGGTGGCCGTCGGCGGGCGGGGTGCTGGTGGTGCTGGTCGGGACGTTCGCGCTCACGACGGTCGAGCCGGGCACGGGCAGGCCGCTGATCATGGCGGCGGTGCTGGTCGTCGGCCTCGGGCACGGCGCGATCGCGCCGGCGCTGATGGCGGCGGCCTACCAGGGGCTGCCGCGGACGTCGGTCCCGGCGGCGACGACGGCGGCGAACATCCTGGTCCGTGTCGGCAGCGCGTTCGGGATGGCGGCGCTCACCGTGATCCTGCAGGTGTACCTGCGGGCCGCGTTCCCCGGGACGAGCGGCAAGCCGGAGGAGGTCGCCGCCCAGGCGTCCCGTGTGCCGGACGCGCCCGCGCTGCTCTCCGAGGCGTTCTCCCGCAGCCTGTGGTGGGCGCTGGCGATCGCGGCCGTGGCGCTGCCGCTGATCCTGACGCTTCCGCGTAAGAAGCGCGCACCGCAGGTAAAAGATGCGTCTGAAAAGGCGCCCGTCCGGAAATAGGGGTGGGGCGGCGCCTGTTGCCGCCAACATGAGCGGCAACAAAGGCGGCATCCGCGTCGAGCAGTCGGCCAAGCGCGTCAGGGCCTACCTCGGGGGGCAGGTGGTGGCCGACACCATCCGGCCGGTCCTGGTGTGGGAAGTGCCGTACTACCCGACCTACTACATCCCGCTGGAGGACGTGCGGGCGGAGCTGGTGCCCGACGGTCCCGGCAAGCACTCGGCGAGCAGGGGCGACGCGACCGCGTACACCGTGAAGGCCGACGGGGTCCAGGCGCCGGGGGCGGCGGTGCGGTACGAGCAGTCGCCCATCGAGGAGCTGCGCGGCCTGGTGCGTCTCGACTGGAACGCGATGGACGCCTGGTTCGAGGAGGACGAGCAGGTCTTCGTCCACCCGCGCAACCCGTACCACCGGGTCGACGTGCTGGCCAGCTCGCGGCACGTGCGCATCGAGGTGGACGGGGTGACCGTGGCCGAGTCCGGCAGCCCGCACCTGCTGTTCGAGACCGGGCTGCCCGTCCGGTACTACCTGCCGAAGACGCACGTGCGCATGGACCTGCTGGAACCGTCCGACACGGTCACCGGCTGCCCGTACAAGGGCGAGGCCGAGTACTGGTCGGTGCGCGTCGGCGACCGGGTGCACAAGGACCTCGCGTGGTCGTACCGGCATCCCCTTCCGGAGAGCCAGAAGATCGCCGGGTTGATCGCCTTCTATGACGAGAAGGTGGACGTGTTCGTCGACGGCGTCCGGCAGGAGCGGCCGAAGACGAAGTTCTGACGGCTGTCAGCAGACGAGACGGGACGTTCCGACGCTGACGATGTGGCGCGCCGTGGCGCCTTTGCGGGGACGCTTCGGGGTCACTCTGAAGAGGAGTCCGTGCCGGACGCGTTGCCGTAGGCGGCGTCGTGCTGGCGGCGCGGGGAGCACACTGAGGCGGACGGGCAGACGCAGCGCCCGCCGGCGTTGAGGCGGACGGTCACCGTGTCGGACGGCACGTTGCGCGCCACCACCTGCCCGGGCCCCTCGGGGGTGTCGACGCGTTCGCCCAGACGCGGCATGTTCTTGTGCGCCTCCACGTACAGAGGATGCTCGTACTTGAGGCAGCACATGAGGCGTCCGCACGCCCCCGCGATGCGCAGCGGGTTGACGGGCAGGTCCTGGTCCTTGGCCATCCGGACCGACACCGGTTCGAAGTCCTTGAGGAACGTGGCGCAGCACAGGTCGCGTCCGCACGGTCCGATGCCGCCCTGCAGGCGGGCCTCGTCGCGCGGGCCGACCTGCCGCAGCTCCACCCGGGCGCGGATGTTGCGGGCCAGGTCGCGCACCAGGGCGCGGAAGTCGACGCGGTGCGGCGCGGTGAAATAGATCTTGAAGACGTTCTCGGCGTCCAGGAAGTCCACGCCGATGACCTTCATCGGCAGCCCGTGCTTGCGGATCAGCCGCTTGGCGATGGCGCGTCCCTCGGCGCGGCGGCGGCGGTTGGCCTCGTCGCGGGCCAGATGCTCCTCGGTCGCGAGCCCCGCGCACACCGGCAGCCCTTCGATGTCCTCCGACACCCACTGCGGGGGCCACACGCACTCGGCGACCTCCGGGCCCGCGTCGGTCGGGACGAGCACCTTGTCGCCGACCTTGGGCGAGTGCGGGCCGGGGTCGAGGTAGTAGAGCCGCCCGTAACGGGTGAAGCTGACGGCCATCACCATGCCCACGGTCTGCTCCGTTCGCCCGGTTCCGTGGAACCAACCCTACGTGGTCCGAACTTCACCCGGTAAGAACGGTTTCGCCGGGCCGCCGCGGTCGGCGGCCGCGCTCGTTGGGACGGCGCCACGCGCGGTGGCGCCGGGTGCGGATGCGCGGTGTTACCAGGCGAGTTACCAGGCGACGTCGACGAGGTCGGCCGCCTGCACGGGCCGGAAGCCGTCGGTGTAGAGGCGTCCGTCGGCGCCGAACGCCAGCAGGTGGCGGCCGGAGTGGTCGCGGACGATCCGGAGGAGGCGGGTGGTCGCGCCGTTCTGCTTCCACAGCACCTTGCCGGGACGGCCGTCCGGCACCGTGTACGCCTGGAGCGACATCTGCCCCCGGGAAGCGAGACCCGCCACGACGGTGCGGCCGTCACGGCTGCTCAGCGCGGCGCCCGTTCCGGCGGGCAGCTTCAGCATCGGCCGGCTGACGCGCAGGTCTCCGGCCTGGCCTTTGGTGTTCAGCGCGCGCAGCTGACCGGCGGCGACGACGTCGCCGGCGCGCACCGGGTTCCACAGGAAGGTGAGGGTGTCGCCCGCCCACGACAGGCTGGCGATGCGCGCGGGCGACGGCGCCTTCCACATCTTGCGCTGCCCGGTCGCGGCGGACACGACCTGCACCTGGGCCGTCAGACCGGAGTAGGTGACGTAGGCGATGCGGTCGCCGTCGGGGTGGACCGCCATCTCCGACCACCCGGCCGACACGCCGGGCACGGCGGCGCGCGGGATGTCCGTCAGCTGCGTGGGGCGCCCGCCCGCGTCCACGCCCAGCCGATGGAACGTGACAGTCCGGTCGGCGTAGGAGGCGACGACGAAGGTTCCGTCGGCGGCCGCCGCGATCCGCTCGAACCGCCGCCCGGCCGGCGCCGCCACGGGCACGCCGATCGTGCCGCCGGTGCGCATGTCGCGGACCACGAGCGCGGCGCCGCCGCGCTGCACCCCGACGAAACGGTGCGGCTCGGTGCGCTCACGCTCGGCGGCCGGCTTGGCCGCGCGCTGGGGGTCGTCCGACCGCTGATGCGCGTGCACCAGGTCGACGAATCCGGCGATGCCGAGGGCGATCGCCGCGGCGACGCCGATCGGCACCAGGCGCCGCCAGGCGCCGCGCACCATTGCTCCGACGCCCGTCTGCTCGTGCTTGCCGTCCATCGGGGAAGCCCAGCACCCACCTCTCCGCGTCTCCCACGTTGTGCGGACCCGTCGTTTCTACCTCATCCCTCACATTCAGGGCAGCAAGATCGCGGAGTTTGTCGACAGACATTGACGTTCCCGACATGTCCGTCGCGCCGACCTGCGCGATCCGCCTCCGGCGTCCCTCTCGACGGCTCCGGAGCAGGCGCGCAGCGCACGGCGCCTTGGCCGCCCACCGCGTCGTGGGCCGCCACAAGGTCCGGTGCCATGTGCACGCCGGACGTGAGACGACGCAGGGCGGGTCAGTCCGCAGAGAGACGATCGGCGCGCCTGCGCAGCCCGCCGTACAGCATCGACAACGCCGTCGCCAGAAAAAGCCCCGCCGAGGCGTACAGGCCGATGCGGATGTCGTCGTCTGTGGAGTCGTCAGGAAGATACGGCAACGTCAGCCCCAGCGGGTCCTTGCGGATGGTGACCCGCTGCCCCTGTCGGAACTGGTCGTAGCAGTTCTGCTGCTCGCTGAGCCGATAGACCGTGGGCTTGCTCTCGGTCGCCAGCACTGTGCAGTACCACAGGTCGGTCTTGACGCCCTTATCCTTCTCGACCTTGAGGACCACGGCGGGAACCTCCTCGCCCGTGGTCTTCAGGTACAGCGCGTACTCCATCGGCCCGGCGAAGAACATCAGCGCCAACCCGCAGATGGAGACCAAGAGCGCCGCTCCCGCCCGTCGCCATACCGCACCCGCGCGGATCACCGCGACGGCGAAGACGACAAGGCCGAGGCCGACACCGATCCAGCGCCCGCCGTACCGCATCTGCGCCACCGCGCCGGCGAGCGCGAACGCAACGGGCACGGCGAGCGCCCACATCCAGGAGTTCGCCACCCGTCGCCGCGGCGGCGAAGCGGTTTCCGGGTGCTCCACTGCACCTCACTCTCACTAAGCGCCCGGAAGCCATGATCCACCAATTAGGCGGACATCGCCCGCATAAGACACGATCAGGACGCGGCGGCCAGGGCCGCTCGGGCGGCGTCGAGCGTCCTCTCCCGGTACCCGGCGCCGAACAGGGCGACGTGCACCAGGAGCGGGTGCAGCTGGTGCAGCGGGACGCGCCGCCGCCAGCCGTCGGCGAGCGGCGCCGCCTCGTCGTAGGCCGCCAGGACGCGGTCCAGGTGCGGGGCGCCGAACAAGGCCAGCATCGCCAGGTCGGTCTCGCGGTGGCCGCCGTGCGCGGCCGGGTCGATCAGCATGGCGCGGCCGCCCGTCCACAGCACGTTGCCCGACCACAGGTCGCCGTGGATGCGGCTCGGCGGCTCCGGCGGCCCGGCCAGCTCCTCGACGCGGTCGATGACGTGCTCGATCAGTCGCACGTCGGACGCCGACAGGTGCGGCCGTGCGAGACGCAGGAACGGCGCGAGACGCCGCTCGGCGTACCAGCGCGGCCATCCGCCGTCGTCGAGGGTGTTGTCCAGCGGCAGGTCGGCGATGTAGCCGTCCCAGGGCGCGCCGTACGCCCGCGGGGCGGACGCGGTGTGCAGCGCGGCCAGGTCGCGGCCGAAACGCTCGGCGGCCTGCGGTGTGGGCGGCTCGGTCGGCAGCCACGGCAGCACGAGGGTGTGGTCGTCGGCGGCCAGCACCCGCGGCACGGGGGCGTGCGGCCCCGCCTCGGCCAGCCACCGCAGCCCCGCCGCCTCGGCCGCGAAGAAGCCGCCGTCGGCGGCCGCGGCCTTGACGAAGACCTCGCGCCCGTCGGCGAGCGTCGCCCGGTGCAGCGTCCACGAATGGCTGCCGCCGAGGTCGGCGACGCGCTCGACGCGCGTCCGGAGCAGGTCGGCGATCCGCTCGCGGGCCGCCGCCACCGTCACGCCTCCCGGGCGAGCGACGTCTCGGCGCGCACGTGGTCGAGCAGGCCGGGCACCGCGGCCTCGACGAGCTTCAGCACGTGCTCGAAGTCGGCGTGTCCGCCGTAGTACGGGTCGGGGACGTCCAGGTCGTCCCCCGCGTCGGGGTCGAACTCGCGCAGCAGCCTGATCCGTCCGCGCGCCGCGTCGTCGGGGGCCATGGCCCGCAGCTCCCGCAGGTGCCCCGCGTCCAGCGCGACGATCAGGTCGTACCGGTCGAACCAGTCCGGTTGGAACTGCCGGGCGGTGTGCGCCGACCGGTAGCCGTTCCGCTGCAGGACGCGCACAGTGCGGGGGTCGGCGCCGCTGCCCACATGCCACGGTCCGGTGCCCGAGCTGTCGACCTCGACGTCGAGCCCTTCCTTCTCAACGTGGTGGCGGAACACCCACTCGGCCATGGGCGAGCGGCAGATGTTCCCGGTGCAGACGAACGTGACGCGGTAGGACATGCCCCCATCCTGCCCGACCGCCCCCGAACGGGGACGGCCCCCGGCGGAAGGTCCGCCGGGGGCCGTGGGGCGTCAGAACGGACGCGTCAGCGCGAGACGGCCTTCTTGGCGTCGATGATGCCGGCGCCGTAGAAGCCGTTGCGGTTCTTGCCGCCCTCGCACGTGTGCGTCGCGACGACCTTCTGGTACGAGCCGTCGGCCTGCTTCACGTACCGGGTGTAGGTGTACGAGCCGCCCTTCGGGCAGGCCGTGGCGGAGGCGGTGCCCGTCAGGATGCGCGCCACGGCGTCCGGGTCCATGGTGAGCCCGCCGTGGACGCGGTCGCGCTTGCCGTACTTGCTGACGATCAGGGCCGCGACGCCGGCCGCGTGCGGCGAGGCCATCGAGGTGCCCTGGATCGACTGGTAGTAGGCGCAGGTGCCGCCCTTGCAGTCGCGGACCACGCGCGGGGTGTTCGGCGTGCCGTCGGCGTTCAGCTCGCCGCGCTCGCGGGCGATGGACTCGGGGTAGGCCGCCCAGATGCCGACCTTGTCGTCCAGCTTGCCGTCCGCCGTGTCGTACTTGTCACCGCCGGGCGCGGCCACCTGGATGTAGCCGTTGCCGTAGCTGGAGTAGTACGCCTTGCGCTTGCTGATGCCGGTCGAGGAGACGGGGATGACGTGGTCGCCCTCGCCGGGCAGCGACAGGCAGCTCGGCGGGATGGTCCGCTCGTGGGGCTGCTCGCCCGGCTCGGACGCGAAGTTCGGGCTGGAGTCGTCGGTGTTGGTCTTGGTGTAGTCGATCGCCTCGTTGCCCGCGGCCGCGACCAGCGTGACGCCGTGCCGGTGGGCGAAGTTCAGCGCCCGGTTGGCGGCCTCGATGACGGTGCGCTGCTCGGCCTGCTCCTCGGGCGAGTCGGCCGGGTTGTCGACGCAGTTGAACAGCCACGGGTCGATGTAGAAGCTCATGTTGACCACGTCGATGCCGTTCTTGGCCGCGTAGGTCAGCGCGTCGACCGTCGGCTTCAGGAAGAAGTAGCCCGAGTCCTGCCCGGCGCGCAGGTTGACCAGCTGCACGTTGGGCGCGACGCCGGCCATGCCCAGCCCGTTGCGCGGCGAGGCGATGGTGGACGCCACGTGCGTGCCGTGCTCGTTCTCGTCCACGTCGGCCGGGTCGTTGCAGGACTTGTCGGGCTCCGCCTCGCACGGCCCGTCGACCTCGTTGCCGTTGGCGTCGGTCGGGATGTCGACGGTGAAGTTCCGGCTCAGCGCGCGGTTGAAGTTGGGCTTGATGTCGGGGTGGTTGCCGTCGATGCCGGTGTCGATGACGCCGACGAGCACGCGCTTGTCGCCCGGCTCGATCTTGTAGGAGCCGTCGGCCGTGGCGCGGATCTGCTTCATGTCCCACTGCAGGTCCGCGAGCGGCTCGCCCTTGGCGCCCTTCGTGAACTTCGCCGCGCCGGCGGTCTGGCCGCGCCCCTCCTTCTCCACGGCGAACGGCTTGGCGGCCTTCCCCGTCTTCGGCGCGTGGCCGATCACGCGGTTGGCCGCGGCGCCCTCCAGGGCGTCCTGCCGGGCCACCGCGGCGGTGAAGCCCGTCTTGGTGGTGCGGACGGTGGCCACGCCGACGTCGGTGTTCTCGCTGACGATGGTGCCTCCGGCCGCCTTCACGGCGGCGCGGGCCTTGCTGAGGGAGACCCCTTCCTTGTAGAGGACGACGTACTCCGACGCCTTCGCCTGGGACTCGGGTTGGGCCGGTACCGCCGATGCCGGCAGCGCGAGTGCCGCGGTGGCGACGGCGGCACTGGCGGCGGTGATCACAACACGCCGCAAGGCGACCTCCTGGCCTGGGGGGGTTGATAGGGCCCCGATCGATGTTCGGTTGATCAAGGCACGCTACGGCTGCGGCTGTTGAGACTCGTGTACGGATGAGTAACAAAACGGGCCAACTTGTGTTATCCGCCTGGTGTCCGACATGACGGCGATTTCCGTCGGATCGGCGGTCAGGCGGCCCCGTCCCGCAGCGCCAGGGTGAGCGCCTCCACGGCCAGCAGCGGGTTGACGTTGGCGTCCAGCCGCTCCCGGCACTCCATGATCGCGTCCAGGCGGCGGATCGTGGTCTCGGGCGTGCCCGCCGCCGCGGCCGCGCGCAGCTCGTCCGCCCGGTCGGCGTTGACCAGCTCGCTACCCGCGCCGAGCTGCAGCACCAGGACGTCGCGGTAGTAGTACGCCAGGTCCAGCAGCGCCCGGTCGAGGGCGTCCCGCTTGACCCGGGTGGCGCGGGACTTCTGCCGGTCCTCCAGCTCCTTCAGCGCGCCGGCGGTGCCGCGCGGCATGCGGCCCTTCGCGCTCTCCCCCAGCGCCTGCCGCAGCGCCGCCGTCTCGCTCTCGTTCAGCTCCTCGGTGGTGGCCTTGGCCTCCTCCTCGGCGGCCTTCACCAGCGCCTCCGCCGCCGCCACCGCGGGCCCCACCGACGTGAGGCGGCGCGGCACGGCCAGCACCTCCTCGCGGCGGCGCCGCGCCTGCTCGTCGACGGCCAGCCGCCGGGCCCGCTCGATGTGCCCCTGCGCGGCCCGCGCCGCCGCCTCGGCCGTCGCCGGGTCGACGCCGTCCCGCCGCACCAGCACGTCGGCGACGGCGGCGACCGGCGGGATCCGCAGGGTGACCAGGCGGCACCGCGACCGGATCGTCATCACCAGGTCCTCGGGGGACGGCGCGCACAGCAGCCACACCGTCCGCGGCGGCGGCTCCTCGATCGCCTTGAGCAGGGCGTTGGCGGCCGCCTCGGTCGCCCGGTCGGCGTCCTCGAACAGCACGATCTGCCAGCGTCCGCCGCTGGGCGACGACGACGCGCGCAGGACCAGCTCCCGCGTCTCGCGCACCCCGTACGACAGCCCGGACGGACGCACCACCTCCACGTCGGCGTGCGTCCCCTGCAACACCTGGTGGCAGGACGCGCAGTGCCCGCACCCGCGCGGCGTCTCCGAGCACTGCAGGGCCGCGGCGAACGCGCGGGCCGCGGCCGAACGCCCCGACCCCGGCGGCCCGGTGAACAGCCAGGCGTGCGCCATCTTCCCGCCCGCCGCCCCGCCGGCGTCGGCGGCCTCGGCGGCGGAGCGCAGCTGCTCGACGACCGGGTCCTGGCCGACCAGGTCACCCCACACGCTCATGACCCGCACCCCCGATCGCCTCCGGGCCCCTCATCAGGCGCCGCCTCCCCGTCCTCGGTCCTTCACCGCTCGGCGGCCCGGGCCGCGCCCCTCACCGCGGCCTCGCCCGCCGCGGGGGCGCC
>NZ_BCQU01000034.1:0-62231 GCF_001552235.1 Actinomadura rubrobrunea NBRC 15275
GGGGGCCGGCGGCCGGTGCGGCCGCCGGCCCCCGTCCATGCCCGCCCGGGTGGCGTAGACCCGGGGCGGTGCGGGGGTGCGACGACGGGGCCGTACGCTGGTCGAGGGGCCGACGGTCCCCGGACGACCATGATCGGGAGGCGTGCCGTGAGCACGGGGAAGTCCACCATGTCCGGCGGGAAGGGCATGGCCATCGTTCTGGGGGCGATGTTCGGGATCATCGCCCTCCTGTGGCTCCTGGCCGCGCTGGTCGCTCCCTGACCGCGGGCGGCCCCGGCGGGGCGTCCGGCGGTGCGGCGGCTAAGGTGACGGCATGTCGACGTTGCTCGTCCTGCGTCATGCCAAGGCGGTTCCGGGCGGAGGGACGCCCGACATCGAACGGGCGCTCGCCGAGCGGGGGCGACGCGACGCCGCGGCGGCGGGCGCGTGGCTGCGCGAGAACGGCCTGACGCCCGACCTGGTGCTGTGCTCCCCGGCGGTGCGGACCCGGGAGACCCTGGAGCTCCTGGAGGTCCCCGCCGAGGTGCGGTACGAGCCGCAGATCTACGACAACGACGCCGACGCGCTGCTCACGCTCGTCCGGGAGACCGACGACGACGTGCGCACGGTGCTGCTCGTCGGCCACAACCCGTCGGTGCACCAGCTCGTGCACGATCTGACCGGGGCCGCGCCGGACTCCTTCCCCACGTGCGCGCTGGCCGTGATCGAGTGGGAGGGCGGCTGGTCGGACGCCTGGCACGGCGCGGGCACGCTCGTCACCTACCGCACTCCCAAGGACGCCTAGAACGGGCGCGGAAGGCTAGAACGGGCGCGGAAGGCTAGGACGGGCGCGGAAGGCTAGAACGGGCGCGGGGAGCCTGGCCGCGCCGCGGCGAGGCAGCCGGCGACCAGGGCGTCGACGTCCCTGCGCAGCGACCGCAGCGCGTGGCGGGAGCCGGAGATCTGCAGCACCGCGTGCCGCACGGGCGTCTGCTCGTCGGTGCCCACGCCGCCCCTGATCTCGGCGCGGCGGCGCCCGGCCAGCCTCGCCAGGTGGGCGTCGAGGTCGGCGAAGTCCTCGTCGAGCCGTTCGCGCAGCGGCGGCAGGTCGGCCGCCTCCGCGGCGGTCAGGCGGTCGTCGATCTCCTCCAGGTGGTCGGCGACCCGGTCGAGGATCTGCGGGACGGGCCCGGTGTCCTCGGCGTCCCGGCGCGTCATGCGGGTCACGGCGACGAGGTGGTCGCGGATGCGGCGGGCGGCGCTGATCACCTCGGTCAGCCGGTCGATGCGCTCGCCGTCGGGGACGCGCTCGTTCCGCAGGTGCGTGCGGGCGTCCGTCACGGCCTCCACGGCCTGCTCGGCGGCGACGACCTTGTCGCGGGGCAGGCGTTCGAGGTCGCCCTCCACGACGGCGGCCGTGGCGCGCACCAGGTCGGCGTGGACGGTGAGCAGCCGGCCGAGCTGGGCGGGCAGGCGTTCGGCGTGCCCGGTCGGCCACAGCAGCCGGGTCGCGGCGAACGCCAGCGCGCCTCCGGCGACGACGAGGCCGATGCGCTCGCCCGCCGCCGTCCAGTCCGACGGCGCGGAGAAGTCCAGCAGCATGAGGACCACCGGCGTGCCGAACAGCATCCAGTAGCCGAAGTTCACCGACCGCAGCGCGAACGCCGCGAACGCGAACCCGAACAGGACGGCCGCCGCCGTGACCTGGCCGGGCGCCAGCGCGAGCAGGACCGCGGCGATCACCGAGCCGATCACGGTGCCGCCGACGCGCTGGATCAGGTGGGTGACGGTCTCGTCGTACGTGGCGCGCAGCCCGAGCGCCGCGGTGATCGTCAGCCATTGCCCGTGCGGCAGGCGCAGGGCCGCGGCCAGCGCCATCGCCACGGCCGCGGTGACGAACACCCGCGCGGCCTGCCGGAATCCCGGCGAACGGGTGCGCACGGCGGTGGCGACGCGGCTCCACAGCGGCCCGGGGCGCGGGGCGGCCGGCGGCCGGGGCGGCGCGAACCCGATGCGCAGGCCGCCGGACACGATGCGGCGCGCCGATTCGATCTCGCCGGAGACGCGTTCCGCCGAGCGGCGCAGCTGCACGAGCAGCGCCGCGGCGAGCAGGTCCTCGTCCCCGGCCAGACTGGCGCGCCGGATGCCCTCGATCCGGCGGCCGAGACGGCGCACCGCCGCCGAGTCGGCGTCGCCCAGGGGCGCGCCGTTCGGCGCGGCGACGGCGCCCGCGATGAGGCGCAGCCGGGCGGCCAGTGCGGCGACGGCGACGCGCGCCTCCATCTCCCATTCGCGGTCGGGCGGGCGGCGCCGCACCGCGTCCACCAGCGAGTGCAGCGCGACGGTCTCGTGCACGATCCGGGCCAGCGCGTCGATGAGACGCTCGGGGCGGGCGGGCTCCTCGCGTCCGCGTCCCGACCGGTAGAAGCCGTAGGTGGCGCGGGCGTTGGCCAGGGCGCGGGACGCGGCGCGGCGGGAGGCCTCCCAGTCGGGCCGGAGGGCGACGGAGGCCAGCTCGGGCTCGGCGGCCTCGACGGTCCTGAGCGGACCGGTGTCCTGCTCGCCGACGTTCTGGGCGACGGCGTCCAACAGCCCGGCGGCGGCGCCCGCGGCCTCGGCGAGCGCGGCGCGCAGGGGGCGCAGCCGCCGGGCCGGCCAGGGCGCGAGCAGCAGGGCGCTGACCAGCAGCCCGCCGAGCAGCTCGAGGAAGCCGTTGTAGAGGACGTCCTGCGTGGGCGGGCGGACGGCGGTGAGGAGCGCCGCGAGCCCCGCGGTCGGGCCGATCCACGGGACGGCGCTGCCCAGCGCCATCACGATCGGCACGACGGCCACCGCGAGCCAGGCGTGCCCGGCGAGGTTGCCGCCGATCGTCGCGCCGACCGCGACCACCAGCACGGCGCCGGCCAGGTTGCGGGCGCGCGCCCCGTACGGCCCTTCCGGGGCCCGCAGCCCCACCAGGTACGCGCCGAGCGCGATCATCGCGCCCTGTGCGGCGTGCCCGGTCAGCGCGCCCGCGACGAGCGGGACGGCCATGGCGAGCGCGGCGGCGAGCCCGAAGAAGGGCGCCGCCCGTCCGCCGATGGCGGCGACCGCCTCGCGCGCACGCTGCAGCACCGTTCCACCGCCCCTGGACTCGCGATGCCCGGTCGGCACGTACCCCGAACGGGACCTCGATGATCGTATGCGGCGGAGGGGGCCGTCCAGGGCGCGGTGTCAGCGCGCAGGATCAGCGTGCGGTGTCAGCGGGTGGTGGTCGCGTCCGCGGCGTCGGCGGCTTCGACCTCCTCGCGGGAGATGCCGAGCAGGAACAGGATCGTGTCGAGGTAGGGGACGTTGACGGCGGTGTCGGCGGCCTGCCGCACCACCGGCTTGGCGTTGTAGGCGATGCCGAGCCCGGCGGCCTGCAGCATGTCCAGGTCGTTGGCGCCGTCGCCGATCGCGACGGTCTGGCTGATCGGGATGCCGGCCTCGCGGGCGAACCGCTCCAGCGCCGCGGCCTTGCCCGCCCGGTCGATCACCGGCCCGATCACCCGGCCGGTGAGCTTGCCGTCCTTGATCTCCAGGGTGTTGGCGGCGGCGTAGTCGATGCCGAGGTCGGCGGCGAGCGCGTCGGTGACCTGGGTGAACCCGCCGCTGACGATGGCGAACTTGTAGTCGAGCCGCTTGAGGGTGCGCACCATCGTGCGGGCCCCGGCGGCCAGCTTCACCTGGCGGCGCACCTCGTCGATGGCGGACGCGTCCAGCCCGGCCAGCAGCGCGACGCGTTCGCGCAGCGAGCCCTCGAAGTCCAGTTCGCCGCGCATGGCCGCCTCGGTGACCTTGGCGACCTCCTCCTGGCAGCCGGCCTGCGCGGCCAGCAGCTCGATGACCTCGCCCTGGATCAGGGTGGAGTCGACGTCCATCACGATCAGCCGCTTGGCCCGCCGGTGCAGCCCGCCGGGCTGGACGGCCACGTCGACCTGCTGCTCGGCCGCCTCCACCGCCAGCGCGGCGCGCAGCGCCTCCGGGTCGGCGCCGGACACGTCCATCTCGATGCAGGTCACCGGGTTGTCGGCGAGGCGTTCGATGCGGTCGATGTTGGCGCCGCCGGCGGCGATGCGGCCGGCGATCCCGGCCATCGCGGCCGGGCGCAGCGGCGCGCCCAGCACCGTCACGTGCAGCCGGCCGCGGCGCTTGGGCAGGGTGCGGAACCGCCCGGTGGACAGTTCGACCTCCATGTCGAGGTCGGTGGCGACGCGTTCGGCGGCGCTCCACACCTGGCCGATGTCCACGCCGTCGGTGTAGGCGACCAGCACGCCCAGCACCAGCCGCCCCCGGATGACGACCTGCTCCACGTCGGAGACCGTCAGCGGGAATTCGGCGAGTGTGCTGAACAGCCGGGATGTCACCCCGGGGCGGTCGCGGCCGGTGAGTGTGATGAGCAGGGTGCGCTCTGCTGTCGCGTCCATGGCTGCTCCCAACGCTACCGGCCGGGGCGCCGCGTCCGCGCGTCAGGTCCGGCATGTGGACACCTCTGCCGTCGCCTGCTGGGACAGGTGGTGTCTCAGGGGAGGACGAGGTGGGCGTCGCCGAACTCGTGCCCGAGGTAGCCGTGGTCGACGGCGGCCCGGTAGGAGGCGGCGACCAGGCCGGGACCGGCGATCGCGGTGAGCACCGTCATGTGGGACGACCGGGGGTCGTGCAGGCCGGTGAGGAGCCCGTCCACGGCCCTCACGCCGCTGTCAGGGGTGACGACGTGCTCGGTCCAGCCGTGTGACGGTCGGACCTGCCCGTCGGCGTCCACGGCCGTCTCCAGGGCGCGCACGACGGTCGTCCCCACCGCGATGACACGTCCGCCGTGGGCTCGCACATGCTCGATCAACGCGGCCGTCGGCTCCGGCACTTCGTAGCGTTCCGCGGACGGGGGCTCGTGGGCCTCGGGGGAGGACAGTCCCGTGTGCAGGGTGAGGGGAGCCAGCAGAATCCCGCGGGAGACGAGCGCCGTCACCAGGTCGGTGGTGAACGGCCGGGTCGCGCTGGGCATCTCCGCGCCGCCGCTGTCGCGGTCGCGGGCGAACACGGTCTGGTACGCGGCGATGGGCCAGTCGCGGCGTACGTAGCCGTACCGGATCGGCACCCCGTGCCGGTGCAGGTAGGGGACGACCGTCCTGTCCAACCGGGCCGCCCAGAGCCGCTCGGTGTGCCGCCGGACGAGGACGAGCGTGGCGCCGCCGGGCATCGGGATCCACTCGCCGGGGCTGCCGCCGCCGTACGGGACGCTCGCCGTCGCGGTGCGCCGCCGCAGCTCCACGAGCCACAGCCCGTCGTCGCCCGGCAGCGGCGTCGAGAAGTGGACGGCGAGCCTGTCCAGCCGCACGGCGGCGGGCAGCGTCGCCGAGGTGTTGACCACCAGCAGGTCGCCGGGGTCCAGCAGCCCGGGCAGGTCCCGGAACCGGTGGTGGGCGATCTCGCCGGTGGAGCGGCGGCCGACCAGGAGCCGGACGGCGTCGCGGGCCAGGCCGCGCTCCTCGGGCGGTTCCCGCGCCGCGGGCGCGGCCGGGAGCGCGACGCCCGGCGGGGTCGTCACCCGTTCCCCTCGGACGGCGTGAGACGGAGGCAGGCGAGCACGCCGAGCACGGCGACCACCGCGACCATCGCCCCGGCCACGGCGAGCCCCACCCGGAGCCGGTCGGCGCCGAAACCGGTGACGACCGCGCCCGCGGCGCCGACCACCAGCGACGAGCCGAGCGTGTCGGCGATCTGCAGGGCGGAGGAGTTGACGCCCTGCTCGTCCTCGGGCGACAGCTCCAGCAGCAGCACGCTGAAACTGCCGATCGCCAGGCCCATGCCGACGCCGCCGAGGATCCACGCCGGCGCCGTCCACCATCCGGGAAGCTGCGCGGTGATCGTCACCGCGACGACCCCGGCGGTGACGAACCCGGCGCCGAGCACCGCGAAGAACGCCCGGGGGCGGCGGGAACGGCCCTGGTACTGCGACGCCGCCGACCAGCCCAGCGAGGCGCCCATCAGCACCACGCCCGCCTGCGTGGGGCTGAACCCGTGCAGCGAGGTCAGCGCCAACGGGATGAACACGTCGGTGCCGAAGAACGCGCCCGCCAGCAGGCCCCGCGCCAGCACGACGCTGGGCAGGCCGCGCCGCATCCGCAGCGTCCCGGCGGGCATCAGCCGCAGCAGCCCGAAGCCGAGCCCCGCCGCGGCCGCCGCCGCCACGGGCAGCAGGCTCCAGCGCGGATGGTCCAGCGCGTACAGCAGCGCGGCGGCGCCCGCCGCGGTCGTGACGGCGGCCAGGACGCGGGAGGCGTGCCGGGCGGTCCGGGGCGGCGGCGCGGAGCCCGACGGCCGGCGCAGGCCGCGCAGGGCGGGCACGAGCATGACGGTGGGCGGGACGACCAGCGGGATCAGCCCGAGGAACACCCAGCGCCACCCGGCGTGCTCGGCCACGGTGCCGCCCACGGCCGGGCCGAGCAGCGACGGCAGCACCCAGGCGGCCGACAGCGCCGCGAACGCCCGCGGCCGCAGCGGCTCGGGGTACACCCGGGCGACCACCACGTACAGCGGGACCATCGCCAGGCCGCTGCCGAGCCCCTGCACGGCGCGTCCCAGGACGAACACCCACATCGACGGGGCGAACCCGGCGGCGGCCAGCCCGGCGACGAACACGGCCAGCCCGGTCAGGAGGGGATGCGCCGGGCCGGACCGGTCGCACCAGCCGCCCGCCAGCACGAGGGCGAACACGCTGGCGATGAACGTGGCGCTGAACGCCCACGCGTACAGCTCCAGGCCGTCGAGATCCCGCGCCGTGACCGGCATGACGGTGCCGACCGCCATGGCCTCGAACGCCAGGAGCGTCACGACGAGCACGATCCCGGCGGTCACCGCCCGGTGGCCACGGTCCAGCAGCCGCCCGGCGCTCGCCGCGCCCGCGCCCGCCGCCTTGCCTTCGGCGGCCGACGCCTCGCCGTCGATCGCGGCGGCGCCGCCGGGCGCGGTGGCGTCGTCGGAGCCGAAGGTCGTGGTCATCGTCCGCGTCCGTTCGTCCGAGGCCTGACGTCGACGGCGCCGTGCGCGCCGACGGTCCTCCCCGCGCCGTCGCGGGAGGCTCCGATGATCAGTGCGGTCGTGCGGTCCATGGCGCCGACGGTAAAAGCGGGCGGTGACCGTCCGCATCGGCCGCCGGGCGGGGGCCGCTTGCCCAGATGGTCCTAGGTCGTTGGGAGCACGACGGATTCGAGCAGCCCAGGTCGGCGAGTACGGTCTTTCCGTGGACGACCACATGGTCACGGGGGACCCGGCACCGAGCGGCGAGCGGAGCGGACGGCGGATGGACGGCGAGCACCGGAGCGGCGCGGCGCCGTGCGGCGCCGAGCCGGGCGCGACCCTGCACGCGGTCAGCTCGGCCGTGCTGGCCGTCACCCGGCACCTGTCGGTGCACGAGGTGCTGCAGGTGATCGTCCGTGCCGCGGCGCAGCTGCTGGACGCCCGGTACGCGGCCCTCGGCGTGCCCGACGACCAGGGCTCGTTCGCCGAGTTCGTCGTCGAGGGGGTCTCGCAGGAGGAGTGGGAGGCGATCGGGCCGCTGCCCCGCCAGCACGGCATGCTCGCCGCGATGCTGCGCGACAAGGAGCCCAAGCGGCTGGCCGACATCCGCCGGGAGGCGGAGTTCGAGGGCTGGCCCTCGGCCCACCCGGTGCTCAAGGACTTCCTCGGCGTCCCGATCCGCGACGGCGACGACGTGCTCGGCATCCTGTTCCTGGCCAACCGGCGGCGGCCCGGCGGATTCACCGAGGCCGACGAGGAACTGCTCACCCTGTTCGCCGCGCACGCCGCCATCGCCATGACCAACGCGCGGCTGTACGAGCGCAACCGCGAGCTGACCGTGGTCGCCGAGCGCAACCGGCTCGCCCGGGAGCTGCACGACGCGGTCGCGCAGAAGCTGTTCTCGCTGCGGCTCACCGCGCAGGCGGCGGCCGCGCTGGCCGAACGCGACCCCGCCCGCTGCGTCCGCGAGCTGGCGCAGGTGGAACGGCTGGCCGCCGACGCGCTCGCCGAGCTGCGCGCGGTGATCTTCGAGCTGCGGCCCGCCGACCTGGCCGACGGCCTGGCCGCCTCGCTGCGCAAGCACGTGGAGGTCCTCGACCGCGCCTACGACGCCGACGTGCGCTTCACCATGGACGGCGGCGCCGTGGCCCTCCCCGAGGAGCACGAGGCCGTGGTGTTCCGCATCGCCCAGGAGGCGCTGTACAACGCGCTGCGCCACGCGTCCGCCCGGACGATCGAGGTGCGGCTGCGCACGGAGGACGGCGCCGTCGTGCTGGAGGTCGCCGACGACGGCGTGGGGTTCGACCCGGGCGCCGCGTCCGCCAAGAACGGCGGCGAGCCGCACGGGGGGCTCGGGCTGGCCTCGATGCGCGACCGGGCCCTCTCGATCGGCGGCGCGCTCGCCATCGACGCCGCGCCGGGAACGGGCACGGTCGTGCGCTTGGAGGTGCCGTTGTGAGAACGTCGGCGGACACGCACCGCGCGGCCGTTCGCCCGAAGCCGAGCGTCCGGCCCGCCGGGCGGGATAGAACGGCTGCTACAACGGACGTGACGAGCGACAGTGGGAGCGTTCCATGCGCGGGGCGCGACGCGCCGCGCCGCGGTGAGCGGAGGACGCCGTGATCAGGGTGCTGATCGCCGACGACCACCCGGTGGTCCGGCAGGGGCTGCGCACCTTCCTGGGCGTCCAGGACGACATCGCGGTCGTCGGGGAGGCCGCCGACGGCGCGGAGGCGGTGCGGCTGGCCGAGCGGCTGCGGCCCGATATCGTGCTGCTGGACCTGAAGATGCCCGGTGCCGACGGCCTCACGGCGCTGACCGAGCTGCGCGCCCGCGGGGTGACGGCCCGGGTCCTGGTGCTGACGAGCGTCACCGAGCGCGGTCATGTGCTGCCTGCTGTACGGGCGGGCGCGTCTGGGTATCTCTACAAGGATGTCGACCCGAAGGCGCTCGTCCAGGCGATCAGAGCGGTCCACGACGGGCACGTCCTGTTCGCGCCCGATGCCGCCGAGGCGGTGCTGGCGGGCCGGACATCGCCGCCGGGCGCGGCGCCGCACGCCGACCCGGCGGCCGAGTCGGAGCGCGGCCGCGCCGCGCTGACCGAACGGGAACGGGAGGTGCTCGTGCACATCGCGCGGGGCAGGTCCAACCGCGAGATCGCCCGCGCGCTCATGGTCTCCGAGAAGACGGTCAAGACGCACGTCAGTAATCTGCTCATGAAACTGGGAGTACAGGATCGGACGCAGGCGGCGCTCTACGCGGTCCGGCACGGCATCGATTCCTCCGGTGCGGCCGGAGGAGACGCCGGCGGCTGATACAACTCCTCTGACAGGATCGTCATCGAAATATCAGTATGGACGTAATAATCAAGTACGCAGCAGGCAGCGACATCGGGTGCAGCCGGGAGAACAACGAGGACTCCGGGTACGCCGGCGCGCGGCTGATCGCGGTCGCCGACGGCATGGGCGGCTATGCCGGCGGCGAGGTGGCCAGCTCCACCGTCATCGGCTCGCTGCGCTCGCTGGACACCGACGCCCATATTGACGATCTTGTCGAGGCGCTGGGCCGGGCCGTCGCCGAAGCCAACGAGAAGCTGCGGATCGTGCGGGAGGAGCGGCCCGACCTGAGCCGCATGGGCACCACCTTGACCGCCATGCTGTGGCAGGGCCGGACGGTGGCGCTGGCCCACATCGGCGACTCGCGCGGCTACCTGCTGCGCGACGGCGAGCTGTTCCAGATCACCAAGGACCACACCATGGAGGAGCTGCTCAAGGCCGAGGCCGAGCAGCAGGGCGGCTCCCCCGAGCAGGCCGAGTCGTCGCGGCTGGCGCACGTGCTGTACCGGGTGCTGGACGGCCGCGAGGACCGCCGGCCCGACCTGCAGTTGCGCGAGTCCCGCCTGGGCGACCGCTACCTGCTGTGCTCGGACGGGCTGAGCAACGTGGTGGACCCGCAGACGATCTACGAGGTGCTGACGGCCGAGCCCGAGCCGGCGGGGGCCATCGACGTGCTGGTCCGGCTGGCCCGCGAGGGCGGCGGACCGGACAACATCACCGCCGTCATCGCCGACGTCGTCGAGGTCGACCACGTCATCGAGAGGCAGAACGGCCCCGTGACCGTCGGCGCGGTCGCCCACGTCTGACCCGTCCGGCGGCCCCTGCCCGTCGCCTGCCGGGTCCCCGCCCCGCAGGTCGTCCGGCGTGCGGTCGTCGCCCAGGCCGTGCGCCCCGTTCCGGACGCCGCGTGCCGCCGTGCCTTTGCGCATTCGGCCCGGCGCGTCGCGGAGGTCCCTCCTTCTGTTCGCGGACGTCGCGTGTCCACCGGTTGTCGCGGCGCCGAAGAGGCGCCGTCGCGCGGCCGTCCCGGCGAGATCATCCATCGACATCGCCCGGCGAGGTCCCGCCCTTGCGCCGCGGCCCTTCCGTTCCGCGGGTATCGGCCCGGACGCCGCTCCCCGAAACGGCCGCCCATAGCCCCGGCGACGCCCGTACCTCGCCGGAAACCGGGCCCTGCGGTGACCCGTTTGTCCTACGCTTTTCCCGAGGCGACAAGCGTCTCGATTGAGGTAACGGTCCGGCTGCGGATTTTCGGCGCGGCTTGACCTACCTCGGGGTGGTCCCTGTATACGGGTCACCGGACCAGGCATCGAGGCGGAGGATTCTGTTGGGGGGAGAGTCCGAGGCGACGGCTGCCGGCGCGCCGGTCGGTGCGCTCGGCCGCGTGGTCGGCCGGACCCTCACCGCAGCGCGGCACGGCCCTCGCGCGGTGGTGCTGCGTGTCGCGGCGATGGCCGTCGCGGCCGTCGGCGCGGCGTGGATCCACCGTGTCAACGATCCCGGCGTGCTCTGCCCCCTCCGGAGGCTCACCGGAATCCCCTGCCCTCTGTGCGGCGGCACGACCGTGTTCATCGAGCTGGGTTCGGGCCGCCCGGTCGGGGCGCTGCTGGCGAACCCGGCGGCGCTCGCGGGCGCGGTCGGTCTCGCCCTCGCGCCGCTGGGCCTCGGGCGCCGGTGGTGGGCGCTCGCGCCGGGCACCCGCGCCTGGGTGCTCGGAACCGCCCTCGTGGGGTCGGAGCTGTGGCAACTCGCCCGGTTCGGGCTCCTGCGGGTTTAGGCGGCCGTCGGAACGTCGGCCAGACGCGCGGAGCCCTCCGAGTCCGGCGGGCGTCACATAACCACAAGGGTCAATCAATAAGGAGCAAGTGTGGGTAACCCCTACGACCCCTACGGTCAGCAGCCGGGCTACGGCCAACCCCCGGCCCAGCCCGGGTACGGACAGCCTGCGCAGCCCGGGTACGGCCAGCAGCCCCCGCCGCCCCAGCCCGGCTACGGACAGCCGGCGCCGCCCCAGCCCGGCTACGGCCAGCCCGCTCCGCAGCCCGGCTACGGGCAGCCGCCCGCGCCTCCCGCGCCGCCCGCGGCGCCGGCGTACGGTCAGCCGGCGCAGCCCGCCTACCAGGAGGTGCACCACCACTACTACGGCTCCAGCGGCCAGCTCGCCACCTGGGGCTCCCGGTTCGCCGCCTACCTGATCGACTACCTGATCGTGATCGTGCCGTTCGGCGTGCTCTACATCCTGGGCGGCGTCCTCGGCGCCTCCGGCAGCGGCGGCGCCGCGGTGCTCGGCGTGCTGTTCTTCCTGCTGGCCTGGGTGGAGTTCATCGCCGGCGCGCTGTGGCTGGCCTACCAGGAGGGCACCACCGGCCAGACCATCGGCAAGCGCCAGATGGGCATCAAGGTGATCAGCGCGCAGACCGGTCAGCCGATCGGCTTCGGCTGGGGCATCCTGCGCCGGCTGTGCCACCACACGATCGACGGCGCCGTCTGCTACCTGGGCTTCCTGTGGCCGCTGTGGGACGACAAGCGGCAGACGTTCGGCGACAAGATCTGCAACACCTACGTCGTGCGCGCCTGACGCGCCGACCCGCGCTTTCCCTCGAGGACGGGGCAGCCGCCGCGGCGGGTGCCCCGTCGGCGTTCCGGGCGCGTCCCGCGTTCAGGGCACCGGGTCGAAGGAGCTGTTGCAGGCGGCCACCATGGCGCGCCGCACCGCCCGGTCGAGCATGCGCAGCGCCTCGCCGCGCCGCCGCATCTGCTCGGCGGTCAGCCCGCGCTCGTCCAGCCGCCGGGCCAGGTCGACCACCTGCGACAGGCGTCCGGCCAGCGCCGCGACCCGGTGGGCGCGCTGCGGGTAGCCGGGGGCGAGCGGGTGGTCGTCCGGTCCGGGCTCGCGCAGGTCGGCCAGCGCGTCGGCGATCTCGGGCGGGACGGTTCCGGACGCGGCGTCGTCCACGGTCAGCAGCACCTCGGTCGCGTCCCGCATCGCCAGCAGCAGCTGCCGGTCGGCCTCGGGCAGCGACGGCACGTCGGGCGTGCCGGTCGCCGCGTCCCGGGCCTGCCACCGCACCCCGACATAAGACGAGCCGCGCCGGTCCTCGGCCGGGATCAGGCCCACCGCGCGGTCCGGCAGCACCGCGATGACGGCGGCCCGCGCGTCCAGCGCCGCCCGGTTGAAGTCGGGCGGCCCGGTCAGTCCCAGCGGGTCGCCCGGGGCGGGCAGCGCGACCCGCAGCCCCGACAGCCCCGCGACGCGCAGCTCGCCCAACCCGGCCCGCAGCGGCAGGTCCCGCTCCGCGGACCCGGTCCCAGGGATGCCCCGAACGATCTGCGGCCCGGCAGACTTCTCCACCGCGTCGACCGCCTCGTCCAGGCCGACGTGCCCGGTCAGCCACGCGTTGCCCCAGGCGACCAGCGAGGTCGCCGCGCTTCCGAGCCCGTTCACAGTGCCCGCCGAGCCACTGCATACATGGTGACCACGATAAGTGCTGGGGCGGACAGGGCGCTGCGATCCCGCTTCCCCGAGGGGCGGCCGCGGTCGTCCCGCTCCACACGTTCGATCGCCTGTCCGAGACGCGGCGCAGAGTCGGATCGCAGGAACCGGCGCGCCGTTGTCCGGGGTGGCCTGCGGGCCTGGGGCGGGTCCCCGCGGCGGTGGAAATCGCATAGGTTCATTCCGACGGACTGAGCGAGTTGGGGGATACAGGCAGGCGATGACCGACGAGGTAGTGCACCTGCGCGCGGTGGGGGTCCGGCGGGGAGGAGCCGACCTGCTGCGCGAGCTGTCGTGGACGGTGAACGCGGACGAACGGTGGGTGATCCTCGGCCCCAACGGCGCGGGGAAGACGACGTTGCTGCAGGTCGCCGCCACGCTGCTGTATCCGACGACCGGCACCGTCCGGGTGCTGGGCGAGCAGCTCGGCCGCACGGACGTGTTCGAGCTGCGGCCGCGGATCGGCATCGCCAGCGCGGCGGTGGCCGAGAAGGTGCCGGCGGACGAGAAGGTCGTCGACGTCGTGCTCACCGCCTCCTACGCGATCCTCGGCCGCTGGCGGGAGCAGTACGACTCCACCGACGTCTCCCGTGCGGTGTCGCTGCTGGAGGCGCTGGGCTGCGCGGACCTGGCCGGCCGCACGTTCGGCACGCTGTCGGAGGGCGAGCGCAAGCGGGTGCAGATCGCGCGCGCCCTGATGCCCGACCCCGAGCTGCTGCTGCTGGACGAGCCCGCCGCCGGGCTGGACCTCGGCGCCCGCGAGGACCTGGTCGACCGGCTCGGCCGTCTCGCCGACGACCCCGCCGCCCCGACGATGGTCCTGGTCACCCATCACGTGGAGGAGGTCCCGGAGGGCTTCACGCACGCGCTGCTGCTGCGCAAGGGCGAGGTGGTGGCGCAGGGCAAGGTGGACGAGGTGTTCACCCCCGAGCACCTGTCGACCTGCTTCGGCCTTCCGCTCACGGTGGAGCGCCGCGAGGGCCGCTGGTACGCGCGAACCGCCCGCTGAGGTCGCGAAGACGGGCGGCCGACCGGCCGTAGACCGACCCCGTGCCCGAAGGCGGCGCGGCCGATCCCTACCATCGTGGGTCAATCGCCAACGCGCCGAAACGGGTGGGGTCGAACGTGAACGTGCTGGACACGGCCGCCGTCTTCGCGGCGGGTGTCGCCGCCGGGTGCATCAATGCCATCGTCGGTTCGGGCTCTCTGATAACGTTCCCCACTCTCGTCGCGCTGGGCTATCCGCCGGTCGTGGCGAACGTGTCCAACAACATCGGCCTGGTGACGGGCAACGTCTCCGGCGTCTACGGGTACCGGCGCGAGCTCAAGGGGCAGCGCGACCGGCTGCTGCGCCTGGGCACGGCGTCGCTGATCGGCGCGGTGACGGGCGGGCTGCTGCTGCTCACCCTGCCCCCCGAGGCGTTCGACATCATCGTGCCGGGCCTGATCGCCATCGCGGTCGTGCTGGTGATCGTGCAGCCGAGGCTCCAGCGGTGGGTGCTGGCCCGGCGCGAGGGGCACTCCGCGCACGGCGGCGCCTGGCTGTGGCTGGGCGTGCTGGGCGCGGGCGTGTACGGCGGCTACTTCGGCGCGGCGCAGGGCGTCATCCTGATCGCGATGCTGGCCATCGCGCTGGACGACGACCTGCAGGCCCTGAACGCGACCAAGAACGTGCTGTCGTCGGTGGTCAACGGCGCGGCCGCGGTGCTGTTCACCCTCATGTGGGCGTTCGGGAGCACCGAGGTGAGCTGGATGGCGGTGCTGCTGATCGCGCTGGGCTCGGGCGTCGGGGGCCTGATCGGCGCCAAGGTCGGGCGCCGGTTCCCGCCGGCGGTGCTGCGCGGCGTGATCGTGGCCGTGGGCGTCGCGGCGATCGTGAACCTGGTGGGCTGAGCGTCCTCGGCAAGGATTGCGGGTGATTCCTCCGGGTATATATCGAATAGACGTTCGAATCCGGAGGGTGCATGAAGGGCGACAGGGTCGAGATCGTCATCGACGTCGGCGGCGCGGGGACGCGGACGTACGAGGTCGTCGCCACCCGCGCCGGCCGCCGGGTGGAGATCAGCAACCGCCGCGGGGTGATCGAGGTCAGCGAGGTCACCCGCACCGGCGGCGCGGTCCGCACGGCCCGCTTCATGGCCGGCCGGGTGCTGGCGCTGGTGGAGCATCCGGTCACCGACGAGGAGGGCCGCCGCCCGCGCGAGGCGAGTGAGCCGCGATGACGGCCGGGCTGACCCGGGCGCGCTGGACCCACATCGCGCTGCCGACGGGCGACCTGGACAAGGCGATCGAGTTCTACACCACGCTCACCCCGCTGGTGGTGGTCGAGCGGTTCGAGGACGAGGCCGGCCAGAGCGCGTGGCTGTCCAACGAGGGGCAGGTCGAGACCCCGTTCGTGCTGGTGCTGGTCGCGTTCGACAAGGACCGGGGGCAGCAGCTCGGCCTGCTGCGGCCGTTCGCGCACCTGGGCATCGAGGTGCCCGAACGCGCCGACGTCGACGCCCTGGCCGAGCGTGCGCGCGAGCTGGGATGCCTCCACTGGGAGCCGCGCGACATGCCCGGCCCCGTCGGCTACATCTGCGCACTGAAGGACCCGGACGGCAACGTCGTCGAGATCTCGCACAACCAGAAGGTCTACGAGACGGTCCGCAAACTCTGGGGCGACGCCTGACCCGCCGCGCCGGCTGCCGCTGCTATGTGATGGGCCGGACCTGGACGGTGCCCTCCTGTACACGCGTTTCGAAGGCCGGCTGGCGTGCGGTCGCCGGGCCGTGCACGACCGAGCCGTCCCGGATCCGGAACGTGCTGCCGTGCCAGGGGCAGACGACGCAGGGGTCGGCGTTGTCGTCGGTGATGATGCGGCCCTGGTGCAGCGGCCCCGCCAGGTGGCTGCACCGGTCGGTCAGGACGTGGACGTCCTCGCCGTCGCGCATGACGAACAGGCTGATGTAGCCGAGGCGGCGCACCACCGGCCATCCGTCCGGCAGGTCCGACATCGGGCACAGGTCCTGCCAGCCCAGCGGCACCAGGTGCGCGATCTGGTCGGCGTGGTTGGCGCCGGCCGCCTGGCGGAACGCCAGATGGCCCCCGAGGTAGCCGCCGGCCAGCAGGGCGGTCAGACCGGCGAACCCGAGCGCGCGCCCGGCGCCGTCCCGGCCCCGGCGGCGCGCCACCAGCGACGCGGCGTACAGGGCCGTCGCCGTCGCGGTGCTCGCCGCGTGCACCACTCCGACGCGCTGCTGCCGGCGCTGCAGCGCCGACCAGTCGGCCAGGCCGGTCAGCGCGGTGGGGACGGCCGTGGACAGCCCCGCCGCGACCAGCGCCTGGGACGCCAGCTGCGTCCCGGCGGTGCTGGGCATCAAGTCCAGGACCGCCGCGGACATCCAGCAGCCCATCGGCAGGTCCGTCAGCGGCGGGTGGGCCGGGTGGCCGAAGGGGACGCCGTGCAGCGCGTCCTTGGTCCGCCCGGGACGCAGCGTCCGCTGCACGACGGTGGACACGCCGCGGATCACGCGGTCCAGGGCGCCGGCGTGCTCCAGCCCGTCGACCATGGCCACGGGGTGCGGTCGGACGGACGCCCGGGGGCCGCGCCGGAAGATGTTGCTCGTCCGTCGATTCATGTCCCTCCTCGGGTGCGCGGTCCCGAAAGACGGCGTAACGGCTCGCTCGCGGCGACGGTACCGGCCCCGAGCACCCGCGACCACCCGAGGAGAGGACCGGCCCCTCCCCGGACATCCGCGATCTGCCGTGCCGCGCGGTCCCTGTTACCTACCTGGGGGTACCGGGACCTAAACCCCGGTTCCGGGCGTTCTGGTCGAGACGTGCACGTGACGGGACACTCGCGCGTCTTCCCATCGACTTCCCATCGACTTCCTAGCGACTTCCTAGCGACTTCCTAGCGACGGTGCCGCCGACGACGCCGAGCCGGTCCGGCGTCCGCCGGGTCCGTGAAACCGGTCGCGACGACGCGTCGCCGGCGGCCTCAGATGGCCACATGCTGCCGCTCCGTTCGCCGAGACGGCATGCCGACCCATGGCATGCTTATGCGACGAGTGTGGGAGTTGAGTGGAATTGCCTAGATATGCGGTATTGGTGACCGCTGTGGCGGCAGCGCTGGCCGTGGCGGCGTGCAGCAGCGGGCCCGGCAAGGCCGAGGCCGAAGGGGAGACGGTCACGCCCACGGCGTCCAGCCCGCCGCCGTCCACCGCCGCTCCCGCCAAGCAGCCGATCATCCTGGCGTTCGGCGGGGACGTGCACTTCGAGGGCCACCTGCGCGCCCGCCTGGCCGATCCGTCGACCGCGCTCGGCCCCATCGCCAAGACGCTGCGGGCGGCGGACCTGGCGATGGTCAACCTGGAGACGGCGATCACGACCGGTGGTACGCCCGCGCCGAACAAGCAGTTCACCTTCCGCGCGCCCCCGTCGGCGTTCGCCGCGTTGAAGGCCGCGGGCGTGGACGTCACGTCCATGGCCAACAACCACGGCATGGACTTCATGGAGTCGGGGCTGCGCGACTCCCTCAAGGCGATCCGCCAGACCGGCTTCCCCACCGTCGGCATCGGACGCAACGCGGACGAGGCGTACCGCGCGTACCGGGTCACCGTGAAGGGCAACCGGCTGGCGATCGTCGGCGCGACCCAGGTGCTGGACGACCACCTCATCCCGGCGTGGACGGCCACCGACACCAAGGGCGGCCTGGCGTCGGCGAAGAACGTGCCGCGCATGGTGCGCGCCGTCCGGGAGGCCCGCAAGGGCGCCGACCTGGTGATCGTCCACGTGCACTGGGGCGCCGAGCTGCAGCCCTGTCCGCTGCCCCGGCAGAAGGAGCTGGCCAAGCAGCTCATCGACGCGGGCGCCGACGTGATCGTCGGCGGGCACGCGCACATCCCGCTGGGCGGCGGCTTCCTCGAGGGCAAGTACGTCCACTACGGCCTGGGCAACTTCGTGTTCAACTCCGCCAACGGCCAGACCGCCAACTCGGGGGTCCTGCTGCTGCGCGCCGAGAACGGCAAGATCACCGCGGCGAAGTGGAAGCCCGCGCGGATCACGGGCGGGCTGCCGCGCCTGCTGACGGGTGCCGCGGCGCAGGCGGAGCTCAAGCGCTGGAACGGCCTGCGCGGCTGCACGGACCTGTCCGCCCGCCCGTGAGCGGACGCCTCCGGCGACCGCCTCACTAGGTGATGGCGCTCGCGGATGCGAGCGGATCCGGCCGAGCCGGTGGTCGCGCTGCGTCTTCGCAGCACGGCCGCCGCGTCCCCGTGCAGCGGCTACGACCTGATCAGATCCCGGTACCAGGCGTACGACTTCTTCGGGGTGCGCTTCTGGGTGGCGTAGTCGACGTGGACGAGGCCGAACCGGGGATGGTACCCCTCCGCCCATTCGAAGTTGTCCAGCAGCGACCAGACGAAGTAGCCGCGGACGTCGACGCCCTCGTCGATCGCGGTGCGGACGGCGGCGATGTGCGCGTCCAGGTAGCGGATGCGGGCCTCGTCGTCCACGCGGCCGTCCGGTCCGGGCTCGTCGGGGTACGAGCAGCCGTTCTCGGTGACGTACAGCGGCGGCAGGGCGGGGCCGTAGCGTTCCCGCAGCGTGCGCAGCAGCGCCAGCATCGCGTCCGGGGCGACCGGCCAGCCCATCCCGGTGACCGGATACCCCTCCTCCGGCACCATGTCGAACGGCAGGGGCGCGTCCGGTGCGGCGGCGCGCAGCCGCGTCGGCTGGTAGTAGTTGACGCCCAGGAAGTCGAGCGGCGCCGCGATGACCGGCAGGTCCTGGTCCCTGACGTGGGCGGCGAGGTCGTCCGGTCCGGCGGACAGGCCGTCGGGCAGGCGGCCGAGCAGCAGCGGGTCGGTGAACAGCCGGTTCATCAGCGTGTCGAAGGCGTCGGCGGCGGCCCGGTCGTCGGGGGAGGACGGGTCGGCGGGCCTTGCCGGTGAGTAGTGGTTGGTGATGCCGACCGCGCGGGCGCCGCGTCCGCGCAGCGCGTTCACGGCCAGCCCGTGTCCGAGCAGCTGGTGGTGCGCGGTGGGCAGGGCGGCGAGGCCGAGCGTCCGGCCGGGCGCGTAGAGGCCGAACGCGTACCCGTACGCGGTGACGACGACGGGCTCGTTCAGCGTGATCCACATCGCGACCCGGTCGGCGAGCCGTTCGGCCGCCAGGTAGGCGTACTCGGCGAACCGGTAGGCGGTGTCTCGGTTCATCCAGCCGCCGTCGTCCTCCAGAGGCTGCGGCAGGTCCCAGTGGTACAGCGTGGCGACGGGCGCGACGCCGCGTTCCAGCAGCGCGTCCACGAGGCGGTCGTAGAAGTCCAGGCCCGCGGGGTTGACGGGGCCGCGGCCGGCGGGCTGGACCCGCGGCCACGCGATCGAGAACCGGTAGGCGTCCACGCCGAGGTCGGCGATGAGCGCGACGTCCTCCGCCCAGCGGCGGTAGTGGTCGCAGGCGACGTCGCCGGTGTGGCCGTCGCGCACCCGTCCGGGTTGCCGGCAGAACACGTCCCAGGTGGACGGGCCGCGGCCGTCCTCGTCCACCGCCCCCTCGATCTGGTAGGCGGAGGTCGCCACGCCCCACTGGAACCCGTCCGGCAGTCCCATCCGAGCACCTCCCGCGGACCGGAACGTGAAGATTGTTCGGATGGTAGGTGCGGACGGCGCCGCCCACCAGACGCAGGCCACCAGTGGACCGTTCCGCGTCGCAGATCCCGCCCGCCGCCTCGGTCACTGGCGGAGCGGGCCCGGCCCGCCAAAGGCGACAATGGTCGGGTGACCGAGCTTCGAACGCCGCTTCGCCGCCGTCCCGCCCAACGCCGCAGCGCCGAGCGCGTGCAGCGGATGCTGGACGCGTGCGCCGAGATCCTGGACGAGGACGGCTACGACGGACTGACCACCACGCGCATCGCCCAGCGCGCCGACGTGGCGATCGGCTCGGTCTACCAGTTCTTCCCCGACAAGCGGGCCGTGGCGCAGGCGCTGGCGCTGCGCAACCTGGACCAGTTCGGCGAACGGGTCTCCCGGCGGCTGGCCGAGGGCGACTTCGAGCACTGGTCGGACACGGTCGGCGCCATCATCGAGATCTTCGTGGACATGCACCGCACCGTGCCCGGCTTCCGGGTGCTGCGCTTCGGGGACGTCGCCGACGTCCACCTGCTCGACTCGGACGCCGACAACAACTCGGTGGTGGCGGACCGGCTCCGGCGCATGATCGTCGAACGGTTCGGCGTCGCCGACACCCCCGACCTCGCCCGCGCGCTGGCCATCTCGGTCGAGGCGGGCGACGCGGTGCTGAAGATGGCCTTCCGCCGCGACCCCGACGGCGACCCCGAGATCGTCGCGGAGGCCGAGCGGCTGATCCACGCCTACCTCGCGGACCACATCAGCGACCGCTGAGCCGCCGTCTGTGGGAGACTCCGCACGACGGCTTCCCCCCGGCCCGAGGACCAGAACGTGGACGTCGACCGCCTCCAGGCACACAACCGTTTCCTCGTCCGCCAGCGGGTGCGACCGGTCGTGAACCAGTACGAGGTCCGGCTGGCGGCGCCCGACGGCTCCGAAGGCGAGCTCGTCGCGTTCGCCCAGCAGAAGCGCGTGGCGTTCAAGGAGCAGGTCACCCTCTACACCGACGACACCAAGACGCGGCCGCTCGCCTCGTTCAAGGCGCGCACGGTCATCGACCTGGCCGGCGTGTACGACGTGGCCGACGAGCACGGCGCGCCGCTCGGCGCGTTCCGCAAGGACTTCCGCAGGTCGCTGCTGTCGTCCACCTGGCATCTCGAGCAGCCCGGCGTCGGCACGGCCGCGGGCAGCGAACGCGACCAGGTCGTGGCGGTGCTGCGGCGCGTCTGGGACTTCATCCCGATCGTGGGCGACCTGCCGTTCGCCTGGCCGTACCACTTCGACTTCACGATCGACGGGCGCCCGGCCTTCTCGGTGGAGAAGAAGTTCGCGCTGCGCGACCGCTACGTCGTCGACATCGCCGAGCCCGCCTTGGACCGCCGCCTGGTCATCGCCCAGGCCGTGGCGCTGGACGCGCTTCAGGGGCGCTGACCCGCCGAAGGGGAGACGGGCCTTCCCCCCGTTCGGACGAGGAGAAGGCCCGTTTCCCGGTCGCCTACGCGGGCGGGCTCACCACCGTCCCGTCAGCACGTGTACGACTCGATGTCGATGTCGTAGATGTTCGACACCTTCACCCAGTAGTTGGTGCCTCGGGGCGGGGCGTAGTACTTGATCGGGCCGCTCTCCTGACCGTCCAGGTTCCACTGGACCGCCATCCTGCAGCCGCCAGAGACACCGAACGCGTCGGTGTCGTGCCAGGCGGACGTGTAGGAGTGCTGGCCCGGGCGCAGCGACTTGTAGGCGTTGGTGCGGCAGGCCAACGGCCCGCGCCTCGAGGCTTCGGTGACGACCGTCCCGTTCCCCCCGCTGCCGCACCAGTCCCTGGCCACGCGCACGGACCTGTTCGACCGGTTCTGGATCTCGCTGCATCCCGTCCAGTCGCAGCCGCCCTGTGCGCTGACCGGCGCCGCCGAAGCCGCCGGCGCGCTCGACGCCTGGACACGTCCGGCATGCGCCGCCGGAGTGCTGAGCCCTGCCAGCGGCAGGGCCGCTCCCGCCGCGATGAGCGCCCCCGTGATCCTGCTCAGCTTCATTCGATCCCCCGTTCTCGAGTCCTCGATCGATGTGCTGGAGAGGCCTCTCTGGCATCCCAGGAAACAGACGTGGGGCTATCAGTCGGCTATGCGTTTCCTGTCAGCCCAGGTCACCGGGGCGATGGCGTCCCTTTGACAGCCGACGCGACGGCGACACGCGTCGAGCACCACGATCCCAACGGAAGTGAGTCGGTCGTGCCGTCGAGCGAGGGAGGTGGGCGGTATGGGGGTGGATGTGTAGATCCGTGGGGGTGGATCGCCGTGGGGTGCCTTGTGGACGGCGCGAGGGTATGGCCTTCCGGCGGCTTTACATGTTACGAAGAGTTGTAAAACGGTGGGCCGTGCGGGCCGCGGGACGCGCCCGCGGCATGGCCCTTCGCGCTGCGACAGTGCTGTCGGCGCCCCCGAGGAGGCATCCCGGTGACTTCGTTCGACTTCTACACCACCCCCGTGCCCAAGGAGACCTGGAACGTCCCCATGGCGGGCGACACCCGCTTCACGTGGGAGTACCAGGACGGTCGCGACCGGCTGCTCGCCCTGTACCAGAAGGGCAAGGACAAGCAGTGGGACGCGCAGAAGCGCATCGACTGGGACCTGGAGGTGGACCCGTACAACGTCATCGGCATCCCCGAGCACGTCAACCCGCTGTTCGGGTCCGACATCTGGAACCGCATGTCGGAGAAGGAGCGGCAGGAGTACGGCCGCCACCAGGGCTCCTGGCTGTTCAGCCAGTTCCTCCACGGGGAGCAGGGCGCGCTGAACGTCTCGGCCCGCATCGTGCAGACCGTGCCCGACCTGGACTCCAAGTTCTACGCCGCCACCCAGGCCATGGACGAGGCGCGGCACGTCGAGCTCTACAGCCGGTTCGTGCACGAGAAGATCGGCATGTACTACCCGATCAACCAGGACCTGGCCAAGCTGCTGGCCGAGTCGCTGGAGGACAGCCGGTGGGACCTGCCCTACCTGGGCATGCAGGTGCTCATCGAGGGGCTGGCGCTGGCCGCGTTCGGCGTGTACCGGGACATGGCGACCAACCCGCTGGTCAAGCAGCTGCTGGCGTACGTGATGCAGGACGAGGCGCGGCACGTGGCGTTCGGCCGCCTGGCGCTCAAGGACTACTACGCCGAGCTCACCGAGAAGGAGCGGGCCGAGCGCGAGGAGTTCGTCGTCGAGGGCTGCTACCTCATGCGGGACCGCTTCAAGGGGCGCGAGGTGTTCGAGAACCTCGGCCTGCCCGTCGACGAGTGCATGAAGTACGTCGACAACTCGCAAATGTACACGCTCTACCAGTCGCTGCTTTTCAGCCGCATCGTCCCGTGCGTCAAGGACATCGGTCTTTGGGGAGAAAAAGTGCAGTCCGCGTACGCCGACATGGGCGTGCTGGACAACGCCAAGGCCGACCTGGACGCGCTGATGCGCCAGGACGAGGAGATCGCCGAGAAGTACGACCGGCAGCGCTACGAGCAGGAACTGGCCGTCCGGAAGAAGGAGGTGGACGAGGCCATCGCCCTCGGCGAAGAGTCCTGACGGCCGCCCGAACGCGTCCGCCGCGCGGATCGCCCGGACATCGCGCGCGATCCGCGCGGCGGATATGCGGTTCGCTAAATCTTCCCCTGCGTCGTCCAATTGGACTGGTGATCAGCCGTGCGGTCACGGGGGCCGTACTAGCGTCCCCGATCGTCGGTGTGCGCAAATGCCGCGTCCGGTGACGAGAACCGGTTCCGCGGCGCGCACACGTCCACGGTCGAACGACCAACGCCGGGGGGATAGATGAATCAATCCGTCAGGAGCCTGCTCAGGGGCGCGGTGCTGGCCCCCGTGGCCATCGCCGTCACCGTCGCCGCCGCGCCGGCGGGGTACGCCGTCCAAGGGCCGGGCGACGAGCCGGTCCGGCTGACCTTCAACCCGAGCGACCCGTCGTCGCTGTTCTCCGCCGAGCAGGGGGCGGACTGGTCCACCGCGACGGTCCGCGACATGCTGTCCGCCGCGCGCAACGGCGCCGCCTCCTTGCAAGGCGGCGTCAACCTGAGGCAGAGCCGTGCCGCGCAGACCCGCCGCGAGGCGAACCCGCAGCGGCCGCGGCCCAACGTCCAGCACCAGAGCGTCACGCTGAACTGCCAGTCGGGCAACGGCGCCGCTGAGCCGGCCGACGTCGAGCTCGACGGCGCCCGGCTCGTGGACGGCTGCGTCGCCGACCGGAACACCAACGTGTCGACCAGCTCGGATCCGGCCGTGCCGGCGAACGCCCGCCTGGCGCGGCCCGCCGCACGGACGGTCGGGAAGTCCGTCCGGGCGATGGCGGACGTCGAGCCCGCGTCCACTTCGACGAAGGAGGCCGAGCCGGCAACCGGTTCGACGAAGGAGGTCGAGCCGGCAACCGGTTCGAAGGAGGCCGAGCCCACGTCCGGGGCCATGACGGATGCAGAGCCCGCGTCGGAAACGACGGCGACCCTGCCGACGCCTCGCGCGCAGACCGATGACGGCACGCCCGTGCAGCCGGCGGACACCGGCACCTCGACGAACGGTCTGATCAGCTCGCTGCTGGCCCGGGTCCTGTTCGAGCAGCCGACCGGCCAGAACACGTTGCTGCCGCAGTCCGGGCAGCGATCGCCGGCGCAGCAGCAGGCGCAGGAGGTGACCGGCGCGAACGGCTCGAGCTGAGCCGCACCCGTCACCTGAACCGACCCGTCGAACGGGGCGTCGCGACCGCGCGGCGCCCCGTTTCGCTGTTTGTGAACATTCCGGGTGAACTGTATTTATCGCCCCGTGATCACCTTCCAAAAGGCGGCAAAAGCGGTGGCGAATCCTGATCACGGTGCGTATGTGATCGACTCCGTCGGGCAAAATGTCGGAGTGACAAACCCCACAGACGGCGGCCCACCGGTTGATTTCCGCGAATTTCGCCGTACGGTCATGGACTTGTGTGCGGCGCCCGCTGGGCATCCGTGACGCGCCACGCCGGCGTCGCACCTGCCGGACGCCGGAATTTCCGCAATGGTGCGGAGGCGCCGAAGATGGCGCATTGGTCGGCCGGAGGCCCACGGAGGGCCTGACGGCGCGAGGCCGCGGGGCCGTCTACCCCGATCAGGCCGACGACCGGTGCGCGGCGGGGGATTGCGCGACGTGACGACGTCCGTGCCGACCGCCCGCCGTGGCCGAACGGCGGTGACGACCACGCCGGGCGTCCGGGGCCCTGTCCCCGATCAAAGGATTCTTCGTGGGTAGATCTGGCGAACATCGCCTCAAACGCCACATCAGAAGCATCGTCATCATCTCCGGCGTCGCCGTCGCCGTTCTGGCGGGGAGCGCCTGGGTGCTGGCCGCGACCGGCCGCGACCCCGGATCGGCGCGGGCCGCGCGGAACGCGCCCGAAAGCCCGACCGGCACGCCGCCGCTTCAGGACCCGCCGCGCACCGCTCCGACGCGCGCGAGCCGCGGCGGCACGCGCTCGCCTGAGCCGTCCGCGTCACCGGAGCCGTCCGCGTCACCGGAGCCGTCCGAATCTCCGGAGCGGTCGTCGTCGTCCACGGAGGCACCGAGGTTTCCCGGTGTCCCTGACACCTTGAAGACCGCTGCCAAGGCCAAGAAGAAGCGCAAGCGGCGGGTCGTGAGCAGCGGTTCCTGCTCGGCGTCGTACTACTGGCAGGGGCAGCACACCGCCAGCGGCGAGCGGTTCGACCCGGACGCCCTGACCGCCGCGCACCGGACGCTGCCGATGGGCACCAAGGTCCGGGTGACCAACAAGAACAACGGCCGCTCGGTCACCGTGCGCGTCAACGACCGCGGACCGTTCGTCGGCGGCCGCTGCCTGGACCTGTCCAAGGCGGCGATGGCCAAGCTCGGCGGCATCGGTTCCGGTGTCATCCCGGTCCGCTACGAGGTGCTGGCTCGCGACTGACACGGCTCGCCATGACACGGCTCGCCACGACACGGCCGCGGCGCCACCGCGCCGTTCCGATGGCGGCGTGCCGCGGCCGCGCCCGCGGTCTCAGCCGGGACGGCGGGTGCTTCCGCTCGCGGCCTCCACCCTCGGCCCGTCGAAGCGCACCGGCGCCTGCCCCTGCGCGGGCCGGTCGTCCGCCGGGGCGCCGGAGTCGGCCGGGGTCTGGGACGCCGCCGCGACGTCCGGGAGCGTCGGGGACGGCGGCGCCTGCGCGTCGACGGCGTCGCCGTCGGAGGCGATCCGGCCGGAGCCGAGATCGGGGCTCACCTCGGCGAGGCGGTCGCGGAACCAGTCGGTGAGGGCGCCGTCCACCCGCACCGCCTCGGTGATGGGCGGCCGCGCCTCGGTGCCGGGCTCGGCCGCGAGCGCGTGCCCCATCGGGAAGGCGGCCGACTCCACCGCCGTCGCGCCGCGCCGCCGCAGCAGGTCGCGCAGCGCGGTGATCTCGGTGGGCGGGACGAGCCGGTCCTTGGTGCCGGCGACGAGCAGCAGCGCCGTGTCGCGGCCGGCGATCTCCCCGGCCCGGGCGCCGAGGTCCAGCCGTTCGGCCAGCGCGCCGGCCCGTTCGTTCCAGTCGCGTTCGCGGGCCGAGCGCTTCTCCAGGGAACGGGCGGCGTTCGCGGGCGCGATCACCGGGGCGACCAGCGCCGCGGCGGTCACCGGGACGACGCCGCGCGCCACCGTCAGCAGCGCCGCGGCGCCGCCCGCCGAGAACCCGGCCACGCCGATCGGCCCGTCCCCGAGGCCGAGGTCGCGGCGCAGGTCGGCGAGCACGGCGGGCAGCCGCTCCACGGCCTGCTCGACCGCCGCGCCGTACGCCTCGACGCCCTCGGAGGTGAGCAGGGCGCCGGAGTCCAGGCCGCTCGGCGGACGGCCGTCCACGGCGGGCAGCTCCAGGTAGACGCGCCAGGTCGGCACGCCGGTCAGCGGCAGGGCGGCGGCCAGCGCGGGCGCGGTGCGCGGCGGGTCGAAGCCGGGCCAGGCCACGATCAGCCGGGTGGGCCCCGCCGGCCGGGCGTCCACCGCGGTCGGCGGAAGGGCCAGGTAGGCGATGCCGTCGGCGGTACCGGAGATCGGACGGCCGACGTCGGGGCGGTTCGGGCGGTCGCCGCTCATCTGCTCGCGTCAGCTCCTGCGGTCTCGACTTTCCGGTCGTGCCGGGAAACGCTGGGAGTCCCGGAACATTGGGAGCCGGCGCCCCTCCCACAACCCAGAGGTTCCCCTAGATCATGTTTCCAGCGGACGGCGGACGATGGGGCCGAAATCCCGGAGCTCGTACGCCGTAGTGACGGATACCTCACCTGTGGTAACCCCACCTGCCCCGTGAGGGCAGGAGTGCACCTCCATGAACTGGGCAAACGCCGCCGCGTCCCGAGGTGGCGGGCGAATAACGACTGACCGCCGAATAAGGGAACAAGTCCGGCGAATCGGACGTCGAACGAGTGAGCGCGGCGAGGAACGCGCCGCGGGGACGGACACGGGCGATGGACGCGGGCGAGGGACGCGGGATCGACGCGGGATCGACGCGGACGGGGGTGTGCCGGTGATCAGCAGACGCAGGGCGATGGCCGCGGGCCAGGCCTGGCGGATCTACAGCCAGACGCTCGAGCCCGGCGCGCCGGGACTGCGGGAGCGGGTCCGCGCCGTGCCGCGCATGCTGAAGGCCGTCCTGCGCGGCGAGTACAAGGGCCTGTCGCCGCGCACGCTGGGCATGCTGGCGCTGGGGCTCGTCTACCTCCTGTCGCCGGTGGACGTCGTCCCCGAGATCTTGGTCCCGGTCGTCGGGTTCGCCGACGACACGGGCGTCGCCCTGTGGCTGGCGGCCGTTCTGAGCAAGGCGGCGGGCGACTACGTCATCTGGGAGCGCAGCGGTCGCCCCGCCGCCGTTCCCGGCGAGGTGATCAACTAGCCGTCCGCCCCGGCCGCCGGGCCCCGCGCGCCGCCGGCGAGTTCGCGGGTGAAGCGGTCGGCGGCGGCGCGCATGACCGGGACGATGTCGGTGACGGCCTCGGCGGTCAGCCGGGCCGACGGACCCGACACCGAGATCGCCGTCAGCGTGGGCGCCCCGGGCAGCGGCACCGCCACGCAGCGCACCCCGATCTCCTGCTCCTCGTCGTCCACCGCGTAGCCGCGTTCGCGGATCCGCGCCAGTTCGGCCACCAGCGCGTCGGGGTCGGTGATGGTGCGCGGGGTCTGGGCGGGCATCCCGGTGCGCGCCAGGATCTCCCGCACCGTCGGCTCCGGCAGCAGCGACAGCAGGGCCTTCCCCACGCCGGTGCAGTGCGGCTGGACGCGCCGCCCCACCTCGGTGAACATCCGCATCGAGTGCCGGGACGGGGCCTGGGCCACGTAGACCACCTCGTCGCCCTCCAGCACGGCCATGTTGGCGGTCTCGCCCACCTCGTCCACCAGCCGGGCCAGGGTCGGCCGCGCCCACGTCCCCAGCAGGCGGCTCGCGACGTCGCCGAGCCGGATCAGGCGCGGGCCGAGGGCGTACCGCTTGGACGGCTCCTGCCGCACGTACCCGCGGTTCACCAGCGTCCGCATCAGCCGGTAGATCGTCGGCATCGGCAGGCCGGACGCCTCGGTCAGCTCCGACAGCGCCATCTCGCCGCCCGCGTCCGCCAGATGCTCCAGCAGTTCGAAGGCGCGTTCCAGGGAGCGTACGGCCTGGGCGTTCCCGCCTTGGGCGTTCCCCGCCTGCGCCACCGGCGGCTCCTCTCCTCGCGACCGTCCGAATTCTATGGAGCCGGGATTTCGTTGCGCGAAAGGGGCGTCGTATGTTACCCAGGGTGATCGACTGGAAATAATCTTGTGAGCCTGGCGCCGACGGCGCCGTCCCCCCGGGCGGACAAGACCGCGAACGAAGGGGGAACGGGTGCCCAAGGGCGATGCAGTCGCGCTCGGACGCGCGCGGGCCTGGCAGCGGGCCCGCCTTCGCACGGGGAAGCGGGCCGGGCGGCCGAACGGGCGTGCGGCCCGGCGATGGGGCGCCGCGATGCTCGGCGGAGCGCTGGCGGTGCCGCCGGTGCTGCTCACCGGTCCGCCCGCGGGCGCCGGCGCCGTGCGGTTGACGGCCTCGGCGGCCCTGCTGCGCACCAAGGCGCTCGCCCGCGAGAACGTCCTCACCTACGGGTTCACGGTGCGCGCGCACGGCGCCACGGCCAGGGACGTGCGGCTGCGGCTGAGGGCGTCCGAGCCGATGTCGTGGGGCAGGCATCCGCAGGACTGCGCCGCGTCCGGGAGGCGGCTGCAGTGCTCGCTCGGCAACGTCAACGGGGCGCGGTTGCTCCGGGTCGACCTGCGCATCCCGCGCTGGACGCGCCTGTCGCGCATGGCGCGCGTCCCCACCCTCACCGCCGTGGTGACGGCGGGCAACGTCGACCGCCCGTCCAGGCTGCGCCTCGTGCCGCCGGCGGGCCGCGTCCCGCGGTCGAACGCCGCCGAGACGTCCAAGGCCGACAAGCCCCTCGAGGGCGCCAAGGCGCCCAAGAGCGGCACGATGTCGAAGACGTCCGAGACGGCCGCGGAACCGAAGATCCCCGAGGTTCCCGAGGCGCCGAAGGCTCCGGACCTGCCCGAGGCGCCGCGTGCGCTGGACTCCTCGCCCGACGCGTCGACCCCGTCACCGGAGGGCGACAAGTCGCGCGAGGACGCGTCCAAGCACCAGTCGAAGGGCACGACGCCCCGCGGCTCGTCCACGACAGAGAAGAACTCGTCGAGGCCCGAGAAGGAGCCGCCCAAGAAGAAGGCGACGGCCAAGAAGACGGTGCGTCGGCCTCATCAGACGCCGCGCGCGAAGGCCGACTACGAGAAGAAGCGGCCGTCGACGGGCGCGGCGCCGTCGCCGGGCGGCACTCCGCAGGCCCGGCCGAGCGGCGAAGGCGCGGTCAAGCCCCGCACCAGCAAGAAGCCGAACCACAAGCCGAGTCGCAAACCGCGCGAGGCGGACGGCGCGCCGAGCTGGGAGCCGGACGACTCGCCGGCCCCGCGGCCGAGGACGACCGGGGTGCACGGGGCTCCCGCGTCGCCGTCGAGCCAGGAGCACGCGCCGGCGCTGCCGCCGATGCCGTCCGCGTCGCCCCCGGTCGTGGCGCCGTCGGGCGGCCGGGGCTCCGACACGGGGATGACGCTGGTCTCCCCCGCCGGGCTGTACGGCGGCGAGGGGACCCCGTGGCTGGTGGTGCTGGGGATGGTGGTGGTCCTCGAGGTCGCGCTGCTGTGGGTGGCGACCTGCCTGGCGCTGCTGCGCGCCCGTCTGATCAAGTCCATGGCGGCGCGCGCCGCCCGGCGCAGGTACGACGCCTGCTGACCACGCGAGCCCCGGACCTCGGACGCGATCGACGCGTGCGCGCCGCGACACCGCCGACGGCCGTCCGAACGGGGCGGGCACGGGCGGACGGCGTCCGGATCGACGGGCAGAACGGCGCTTGAAACATACCAAAACGGCAATTGCCTGACTAAGCTGGCCGCCCGAAGTAAGCGCCTGCGTTACGGACAGGGGATCCGGTATGTCAAAGGCGACAATGCAGTGCCCCAAGTGCGATTCGGTGCTGCACACCCACGAGCGGCACGGCGTGGTGATCGAGGAATGCACCGGATGCCAGGGCGTGTTCCTCGACCGGGGCGAGCTGGAGCAGCTGATCGACGCCGAGAGCCGGTATCTGGCCGAGCTGTCGGAGGACGAGCTTCCGCAGACCACCTACCAGGGACGGCACCGCCGGGGCATCGTCCGGCAGATCTTCTCCGACGACGCGAGCTGAGCCGGGTGCCGCCGGCGCGGGGGAGCGCGCCGGCGCACCGGCCTTCCGTCCGGCGGCCGCCCGCCGCCGACCGCGAAAACGGTCGAGAACGACCCGCGCACCTAGGGTGACCGCCACCGGTGAACGCATATCCGCCGGCAATTCCGTTTGTCACCCGGATGACAAAAACGGCGGCCGGTAATGTGCGGGCGGCTCATGTCTTTCGTCCGTACCATCGGGTAACTTCGCGCTGCACGACCGCTGCCGCGTGCCCGGAGGGCGCCGGAGGACCGGCCGGGACCGGCGGAGCCGACCGGGAAGGCCCGACCGTCCGGACCCGTCGGCCGGGAGCGGGCGGTCGGCCCGCCCCTGCCCGACCGAGCCCGGCCCCGTCCGACGCCGCGCGCGGCCCGTCCCCCCCGGGAGATGACCTATGGCACTGGGCTCGCTGCTCCCCGAACTGGCGCCCGGCGGTTCGGGCCGCACCCCCCTCATCGAGCGGGTCGCGCGCTGGGCCGCCGACAGGCCGGACGACCCCGCCTACACCTTCGTCGACTACTCGGCCGACCCCGCGGGCGTGAAGATCACCGCGAGCTGGGCGGAGACGCACCGGCGGGCCCGCGCCATGGCGGTGCGGCTGCGCGCCACCGCCGAGCCCGGCGAACGCGCCGCGCTGCTGCTGCCGCAGACGCTCGACTACATGATGACGATGCTCGGCGCCATGTACGCGCGCGTGGTGGCGGTGCCGCTGTTCTCGCCGGACCTGCCGGGCCACGCCGACCGGCTGCTCGGCGCCTACGCCGACGCCGAACCCGCCGTGATCGTCACCTCGCGGGACGCGCTGCCGCACGTGGAGAAGTTCCTCGCCGACCACGACGTGCCGCGGCCCCGCGAGATCGTCCTCGCCGACGAGGCCGACCGGGCGCGCGCCGACGAGTGGCGGGACGAGCCGATCGGCTTCGACGACCTGGCGTACCTGCAGTACACCTCCGGCTCCACCCGCCGCCCCGCCGGAGTGGAGATCACCCACGGGAACGTGACGGCCAACGCGATGCAGCTGTGGGCCGGCTGGTCGCCCGACCGGCCCGCCCCGGAGCTGGTGAGCTGGCTGCCGCTGTTCCACGACATGGGCCTGATCTCCACCATGGCGCTGCCGATGGTGCGAGGCGACCACGCCATCTACACCGACCCCGTGTCGTTCGTCATGGACCCGATGCGCTGGCTGGAGCTGATCGCCGAGCGGCCCGCCCGGAACGTCTACACCGCCGGGCCCAACTTCGCCTACGAGTACGTCGCGTCCCAGGCCACCCCGGAACGGCTCGCCGACCTCGACCTGTCCGGGCTGGTGACCTGCCTGAACGGGGCCGAGCCGATCCGCACGTCCACGCTGTCGATGTTCGCCGACACGTTCGGCCCGGCGGGGCTGCGGCCGGGCGCGCAGTCGCCCGGGTACGGGCTGGCCGAGGCGACCGTGTTCGTGTCCGCCGCCGCCGACGACGACCCGCCCAGGGTCGTCCACGTCGACCGGGACGCGCTGACGCGCGGCGAACTCGTCCCGTGCGACGCGGACGCCGAACGCTCCGCCGCGCTGGTGTCGTGCGGACGCCCCGTGGGGCAGCTCGTCGCGATCGTCGACCCGGAGACCCGCCGCGAGCAGCCGGACGGCCGGGTCGGCGAGATCTGGGTGCACGGGCCGAACACCGCGCGCGGCTACTGGCGCAACTCCGAACGCAGCGCGGAGACGTTCGGCGGCGAACTCGCCGAACCGGGCGACCTGCCGTCCGGGCCGTGGCTGAAGACCGGCGACTACGGCGTCGTCCACAACGGCGAGCTGTACGTGACGGGCCGCATCAAGGACCTCATCATCGTCGACGGCCGCAACCACTACCCGCAGGACATCGAGGTCACCGTGCAGGAGGCGCACGACGCGATCCGCCCCGACCACGTCGCCGCGTTCTCCATCCAGGGCGAGGACTCCGGGGAGCTGCTCGTCGTGGTGGCCGAACGCAACCGGCGCGTCCCGCTGGCCCGGCTCGACCCGGACGAGGTGGAGAACGCCGTCCGCGCCGCCGTCACCGTCGAGCACGAGATGAGCGTCCACGACTTCGTGCTGGTCGAGCCCGGCACGGTCGTCCGCACGTCCAGCGGAAAGATCGCCCGGTCGGCGACGCGGCAGCGGTACCTTGACGGCGCGTTGCCCACCACCCGGCGGCGTCTGGAGGCGCGTCGCGGCGACGGCTGACCGACCGCCCCCGGCCGCGCGGGCCGGGGCCACGGCCGCCGGCCGCACCCGGCGGCCCCGACACCACGGGAGGACCATGCTCGCCGGGCTGGGGCGTCTCATCCACCGACGGCGCTGGGCCGCTCTCGTGTCGATCCTGCTGGCCGCCGTGCTGGCCGGCGGATGGGGCATGGGGGTGTTCGAGCGGTTCAAGCAGGGCGGGTTCGAGGACCCGAACGCGTCGTCGACCCTCGTCGCCAAACTGGGCGCCACCTACTTCGGCAGCACCAACCCCGACGTCCTCGTGCTGTACCGCAGCGACACCATGACGGTGGACGACCCGCGGTACATGGCCGCCGTGGTGACGACCGTCGCGCGCCTGCCCACCGACCGGGTGGCCGAGCAGATGTCGTACTGGTCGTTCCAGGGCCGCGACGCCGCCCCGTTCGTCTCCCGCGACCGGCACCAGACGTTCGTGGCCATCAAGCTGCGCGGACCCGGCGACGCCGCCAAGGCGCGCGACTACGAGGCCATCAAGGACCGGCTCGCCGCGCCCGGCCTCGACACCCGGATCGGCGGCAGCGTCCCGCTCGGCTTGGAGTTCGGCGAGCAGGTCGTCACCGACATCGTCCGCGCCGAGACGATCACGGCCCTGCCGCTGCTGGTCCTGCTGCTGCTGGTGTTCGGCGCGATCACCGCGTCGCTGCTGCCGATGGCGGTCGCGGTGTTCGCCATCGTCGGCGGCCTGGCGGTCGTGCACGCCGTCACGTACGTCACCGACGTGACGTCCTTCGCGCTGGAGGTCGTCACGATGATGGGCGTCGGACTGGCCATCGACTACTCGCTGTTCGTCGTCTCCCGGTTCCGGGAGGAGCTGAAGCGCGGCATGGCGGCGCACGGCGTCCCCGACGGCAAGCCGTGGAAGACCGTCCGCGGCCGCCGCGAACGCCGCGCCGCGAAGAAGGCCTACAAGAAGACGCTGGCGCCGATCCGCGAGGCGGCGCTCGCCCGCACCCTCGCCACGGCGGGACGCACCATCGTCGTCTCCGGCGTGACAGTATCGGCGGCCCTCGGCGGCCTGCTGCTGTTCCCGCAGATGTTCCTGCGGACGATCGGACTGGCGGGCATCGCGACCGTGCTCGTCGCGGTGTTCGGCGCGACCGTCCTGCTGCCGACCCTTTTGGCGCTGCTCGGCCCCAAGGTCGAGTTCGGGCGCATGCCGTGGCGGCGCCCCACCTCCAATCGCGCGCAGCGCGACCCCGACTCGGGGTTCTGGTACAGGCTCGGCCACAGCGTGATGCGGCATCCCCTGCCGTACTTCGCCGTGACGCTGGCGATCCTGGGGGTGCTGTTCGGGCCGTTCCTCAACGTGCAGTTCTCCAGCGTGGACGCGCGCGTCCTGCCCAAGGACAGCCCCACGCGCGCCGTCGTGGAGACGGCCAAACGCGACTTCCCCAACGGCACGGCCGAACCCATCGACGTCGTCGTCTCCGGAGACCTCATCCCGCGCAACTGGCGGCCGACGCAGAAGGGCGGCGGCATCCCGCCCTACCTGGAGGACTTCCGCAAGCGCCTGGCCGCCCTGCCCGGCGTGACCGACGCCCGCTTCACCGGCTACTCCGGCACGTACGGCGGCGTGCGCATCTCCGTCACCCACCAATACGAGCCGATGGCGCCGCAGGCGCAGGACCTGGTCAAACGCATCCGGGCGATGACCCTCACCAAGGACGGCTACCCGCTGCACATCGACGTCGGCGGCAGCACGGCCGCGCAGATGGACCTGATGGCCAGCCTCATGCGCAGCCTGCCGAAGATGGCGGTGTTCGTGGGCGCGGCCACGTTCCTGCTGCTGTTCATGTTCTTCGGGTCGATCGTCCTGCCGCTCAAGGCGATCGCCATGAACGTGCTGTCCATCGGCGCGTCGTTCGGCGTGATCGTGTGGGGCTTCCAGTACGGCCACCTGGCCGGGCCGCTCGACTTCACCCCCACCGGCGGCGTCGAGGCCACCAGCATGATCCTCATCCTGGCGGTGGTGTTCGGCCTGTCGATGGACTACGAGGTGTTCCTGCTCAGCCGGATCCGCGAGGAGTGGGACCGCACCCGCGACAACCGGACCGCCGTCGCGGTCGGCATGCAGCGCACCGGCGGCATCATCACCAGCGCCGCCCTGCTGTTCCTCGTGGTCATCGCCGCGTTCAGCACGGCGGGCATCACCGTGGTCAAGCTCATCGGCGTCGGCATGTTCGTGGCGGTGGTGGTGGACGCGGTGCTCGTCCGTTCGCTGCTCGTCCCCGCCACCATGCGCTTCATGGGCGCCGCCAACTGGTGGCTGCCGCGCCCCCTCGCCGGTCTCCACTCCCACATGGACCTGCGCGAACGCGACGACGTGTTCGAGGCCGCCCCCACGTCTCCGCCTCCCATCCCCTTGCAGTGGGAGCCCGCCCCCACTGCCTCCGAGGTCCCGCCGGACCGGACCGCCGCAGCGCCCGACACCAACGGCACGCGGCGGGGACGCCCCGAGGCGAACGGGCAGTCAGAACCCCCGCGACGGCACGCCGCTCAGGGCGTATCCGAGCCGCACAAAGGACTCTTGCGCTGGGAGGACGACGAGTAGCCGCCGCGGTCGGCCGCGTCGGACGGCCCCGGCGGTGCACGCACGACGCGGAGACCGGCGCAGATCGTCACCGTGTCGCACGGGTCGCCCCACCTGCTGACCCTCGTTCGTCCCGGTCGGCGGCTTTCACCCAGAGCCGACCTGGAAGACTCACCACCCAGAGCCGGCTGAGGCTCTGACTTCAGATCCAACGCCAGGGGGTCGGCATGGCACGCACGATCGTGGTCAGCGGCGGGGGCACCGGCATCGGCAGGGCGGTGGCGGCGCGCTTCGCGGCGGACGGGGACCGGGTGGTGATCATCGGTCGCCGCGCGGACGTCCTGGAGAAGGCGGCCGGGGAGCTGGGCGCCACCGCGCTGCCCGCCGACCTGAGCGAGCCGGCGCAGGTCGAGCGGGTGCGCGCCGCCCTGGCCGACCGCTTCGGCTCGATCGACGTGCTGGACAACAACGCGGGCGGCAACGTCGAACGGCACGGCGACCTCGGCGGCGTCGCGGAGCGGTGGACGGCCAACTTCCGGGCCAACGTGCTGACGGCGGTGCTGCCGACCGAGGCGTTCCGCGATCTGCTCAACCCGTCCGGGCGCATCGTGTTCATCAGCTCGATCGCGGCCTTCCGCAGGTCGAACGGCACCTCGTACGGGCCGATGAAGGCGACCCTGCATCCGTACGCGTTCGATCTCGCCGCCGCCCTCGGGCCGCGCGGCATCACGGTGAACGTGGTCGCCCCTGGATACATCGAGAACACCGAGTTCTTCCGCGACACCATGGACGACGAACGCCGCGCGACGCTCATCGCCCAGACCCACACCGGCCGGGCCGGGACGCCGCAGGACGTCGCCGAGACCGTGTACTGGCTCGCCTCGCCCGGCGCCGGGCACGTCACCGCGCAGATCATCCAGGTGAACGGCGGAGCCGAACGCGGCCGCTGACCCGCCGCGCGACCGCGCCGACGCCATCCAGGACGCCTGGCGGCGCGAGCTGCCGAGCGTCCCGGCCAGAATGCCTGCACGCTTTTTGGGGACGCGCCGGCCAGTGTGCAGGCTCATGCGCTTTTGGCGGCCGACGTGCGCTCGCGTGGCACAGCGATAGGCGGACGTGCCGGGGACGCCGTGCGTCGGCCCTGGATTGCGACGCTGGTGGTCACGCGCATCCATGGCCGGGGCGCGATGAAGCCAGGCGCGCACTTCGTGGCAGAGGGCAGTTATCCGGTGGCGACGACGGGGGCACCAGTGCGGCACCTTGCGGGGCGCGCTTCGCTCACATGGCCTGCGAGCCGATGCGGCACGTTTAAGCGCCGTCCCCAGGAGCCGGCCCGACCAGCGGCCACGATGGCCTGGCCGTGGCGACCTGCTGCACCCGGTGCCAACGGCACGCGGCCGCGGTGTCCGGGGGTGGCGAACGGGCACACCCGCCGCGGCGGCCTGTCCCCAAACCAGGCGCGAGTCGTATCCGACCCTCACCAATGAATCTGGCGCTGAAACAGCGGCACCGGACGTTGGTGCGGCGATACAGCTAGATGACCTTGGCGACCGTCCGTGGGAGGGCAATGACCTCAGCTCTGGCGGAAGGTCACCGTGACGCGGCGGTTCTTGGCCCGGCCCGCCGGATTGTCCTTGCCGCCGATGGTGTTGGGCGCGACCGGGTTCGCTTCGCCGTGTCCGATCGCCGTGACGCGCACGTTGCTCCCGGACAGTGCCTGCTCCAGCGCCGCCTTGACGGCCGCAGCACGCGCCTTGGACAGCCGCAGGTTGTAGGCGGGAGTTCCCTTCGCGTCGGTGTACCCGTCCACCCGCACCGCCCCGGACGTCTGGCGGATTCTCGCGGCAAGCTCGGCGATCCGGCGGCGCGCGTCGGCGGTGAGCGTCGCCTTGTCGAAGTCGAACAGCACGTCCGACGCCAAGGTCACCGTGACCCGCCCGTTGGAGGCGGTTTCGCTCTGCAGAGGGGTGATCGAGGCCGGCAGCTGAAGGTCGACGGTCGTCGGCTGGATCGGCACGATGCTCTTCTGGATGTTGGCGTCCGGCACCTCCGGAAGGGGACTGGGGCTGGGGTCTGCCACCACGGTCCCCGCAGCCGACCCGGTGCCGACCGCACCGATGCAGACCACCCCGGCGAGCAGGAACACCAGCGCTCTGACGGGCCGAGGCGAACGTGGCTTCCGGCGCTCCATCACCGCTCCAATGGCACGTTGCGGAACGGTGGCCATTCCCCGATGTAGACGTCCACCGTCGACACGTTCTCCGGCGGCGCCGCGAAGGTGTACCGCAGGTACATGGGCGTGTTGTTGCGGCCGTTGGTGAACACGTCATGGGAGCCGAGCTCTGCGCCCTTGGCGTCCTTGAGGACGACATGCCGCTTGGCGTTCACCGGGTCGACCAGGTACGGGTAGAGCCCGCGATTGCCGTTGATGTCGTATGGACTGATGTCGTCGTCGTGCTCGCCCGGCACGTGCGGCGTCAGCGACACGCTGAGCACGGCCAGCTTCCCGGTCCTGTGCAAGCCGTGGATCTTGACGTCCACCGTGGCGCCGTCCGCCAGCGGCGACGGGAAGGTGGCCTTGGCCACGGTCTTGTTCACGTCGACGCTCGGGGCCGCCGTGCTCTTGGGGTTGGCGGACGAGCCCTCGGAGTCCCCGCCCTTGCCGAAGACTGAACATCCGGTGGCCGCCACCACGAACGCCCCCGCGGCCATCGCGATGCGCAGGCCTCTACGCAACGTCACCTCTGCCCTTTCCTTACCCTTCGTGTCCGGTCGTGACCATAGCGGCACAGACAGACAGAACGTCACTCTGGCCAGGTCAGAGCACAACGTCAACTCGATAGCGAGGCGTGGACACGGCGCCCGTGGTCTGAGAAGCGTCATCGAACGACGGTGACACGTGTTGGACCGCCGGGTGACAGGCGTAGGGCGAGTGGTGACGCTATGTTCCGCTGCGGGGTCCGGAGAACGCTGGCAGAAGGGCGCATGCAATGGGGAAGCATGCAAAGGAACAAGCGTGCGGTGCCTCCGGCGGGACGGGACAGGCGTCGTGACCAGGGTCGTCGGGCTTCCGCCTGTTGACCGGCGGCTCTTCATCCCTGAGACAGTGTGGGTCGTCCGGGACGGCGAGCTGGTGCCGTTGTCTCGCCGCGACGACCCGCAGGAATGGGAACGGCTGGTGGCGTCGGATGAGCCGATCGTCACGCAGCTCAAGGACGGCATGTGGCCGACGTCGTCCTCGTCCGCCCCGTCGGTGATGTAACTGCTGATCGCTCTCCCGTCTCCCAGAAGCAGCCCGGGTCGTAGCCTGAAAATGCGGCCGCTCAGGAGAGGTAGGGGTCGATGGTCGACGACGCAACCCCGGAGCACGTGGGCAGGCGCATCGCCCGCTGGCGGAAGAAGCGCGACCTGACACAGATCGGGCTGGCGCAGCGTGCGAACTACTCCCGGTCCTATCTGGTGCAGGTAGAGGCCGGCCACAAGGTCGCCACTCCCGCGTTCGTCGCCGCGACGGCCGCCGCGCTGGGCGTCGATCCGTCCGTGCTGTGGGGACAGCCGTACGGGCACGACGACCATGTGCACGCGGCTGTTCCCCAACTGCGTCGCGTCCTGGCGTACGTCGATGTAGGGCCTGAACTCGCGAGCCCTCCCCGCAGTCTCGATGTGCTCGCCGCCGAGGTCGCCACCGCGCAGCGGCTGATGCTCAAAGCGCAGCTCACTAAGATCGGGGAACGGCTCCCAGCCGTGCTCGAAGAGCTCATGCACTGGGCGTACGAGACCGACGACCCGCGAGCCTGGGGACTGCTGTCTCGGGCATTCCGCGCCGCGGGCAGCCTCACGCGCCGGCTCGGTTACAGCGGTGACGCCCTGGCCCTGCTCGGATGCGGCGCCGACGCGGCACGACGGTCGCAAGATCCGAACCTGCCGCTGCTGGTGACGCTGGTCCGGGCTTTGATTCTGATGAACCTGAACGAGCCCAAGCCCGCGCTCAAACTGCTGGACCAGGCAGCGGCGAACGTCGATGACGACAGCCCCGACGGCGGCGAAGTCGGCGGCGCGATCGAGTTGCGGTCGGCCATCATCGCGGCGCGCGCGGCGCGGGACCACGACGAGTACAGCTCTCGGGCGTGGGATTACTGGAGGAGGGCGGCTGAACGCATCCGCCGGGGACGCGTCGGGACGCCGGTGCATCTGCTGGAGTTCACGCCCGCGAACGTCGCCATCCACGGGGCCGCCGTCGCGGTCGAGCTCGGTGACATGGACGAGGCGGCGCGCCGTGACCACGAGATCGGCGAGCCCACGCTGGCGAAGCTGCCTCCCGAGCGGCGCGCGCACCACGAGATCGACATGTCGCGCGTCCACGTGGAGACAGGGAACTACAGCAAGGCAGAGGCACGGCTGGAGAGCGCCGACCGCATCGCCCCGCAGATGGTCACCTTCCACCCGACGGCGCGTTCTGTGGTGACTCACTTGGTAGGCGTCCGGCGCACGCTCCCCGAACCGCTTCGGCGGCTCCACCACCGCATGCGCACATAGCCGCTTCGTGACGCCCTAACCACGGACGTCAGCACACGGGACGCACGACGGACCTGCGCCGTAGCCTGAGACTGCGACCGGGCAGGAGAGGTGCAGGGCCGATGTCCGACGATGCCACCCCCGTGCACGTGGGCAAACGCATAGCACGGGCGCGCAAGAGGCGCGGCCTCACCCAGCAAGGGCTGGCGCAACGTGCGAAGTATTCGCGGTCCCACCTGGCGCAGGTGGAGGCGGGGCACAAGGTCGCCACTCCTGCGTTCGTGGCGGCTGTGGCCGCGGCTCTCAGCGTGGACCCCGCGGAAATTTACGGACAGCCCTACCGTGGCCACACGCCACATGAAGACCAAGTCCACGGCGCAATCTCTGATCTGCGGCGCGCGATGGCCTGCGTCGATGTCGGTCCTGACTTGGACGTACCGCCGCGAACGCTCGATCAGCTGGCCGCTGCGATCGACGCCGCTTTGCAGTTGCGCCACCAGGCACGCCACGTCCAACTCAGCGCCCGCCTGCCTGCCCTCATCGAAGAACTCACCTGGCACGCCTACGAGGTGGGCGGCCCGCGCGCCTGGACTCTGCTCAACCGTGCTCACAACATCGCGGCGTCCCTCACGCGACGCCTCGGGTACAACGACCTGTCCGGGCAGATCATGGAGCGCGCCGCCGTCTCCGCCCGGCAGTCGGAGGACCCGCACCTTCCGTTGATGATCACGCACCGGCGGGCGCTGCTGATGATGGGGGTCGCCGCCTACGGGCCGGCGGTCCGTCTGCTCGACCGTTCGATCAGCCGAGTGGACCGGGCCAGGCTTGATGCGACCGAGGTGCTCGGCTCTCTCCATCTGCGTGCGGCCGTGGTCTCGGCCCGTGGCCGAAGGCCGTCGGACGCGTGGGAGCACTACGAGCAGGCCGTCGAGGTGAGCCGGGCAGCCGGCGGGCCCTCCCTGGACGCGCACGGCACCGATTTCAACCCCGGGAACATCGCCATTCATGGCGCGGCGATCGCATTGGAGCTGGGCGACCTCGACGAGGCGGTCCGGCGGGACGAGCAGATTCCGGCTCCCTTGCTGGCCGGACTAGCGGCGGAACGTCGCGCACACCATCACATCGACATGTCCCGAGTGCACGTCGAACTCGGAAACTACGACACTGCGCTTGAACGGCTCGTGGCCGCCGATCGTACGGCACCGCAGATGACGCGTTACCACCCCTCGGCGAGGTCCGTAGTGACTCATCTAGTGGATATGCGGAGGACTGTTCATGAAGCGCTGCGGCGGCTCCACGCCCGCATGAGCGCCTAGCCGGTAGCTGACTCATTTCCTCATAGAGGCTGGACACGAAACACCAACCCCTCTGTTCCGCAATGTAGGGCTGCTTCTGAGCCGCTGCGCCGCAGCCGAGACTGCCGGGACCTGATCAGGAAGGCGAAGTCTGGGCGCGGACGATCGCGCGGATGGCACTTGTCTGACCCGCTCGCCGCGTCGGGAGTGCTGTTGGTGATGCGACGGCTCACAGAGGATTTCGGGCGGAAGGAGGTTCTGCCCCGTACTGTGGGTGACGAGGATCGAATCGACCACGCGAGGGTGGCCATGGCTCGACTCGCTGACGACAGTGCACGCCGCATCGGCCAGAACGTGCGTGCCGCCCGCCGGGCAAGTGGCAAGAGTTTGGAGACGGTCGCTGGTCTGGTCGGCCGATCCAAGGCGTGGCTGTCCAAGGTCGAGAACGGCAAGACGCGTCTTGAACGCCGATCCGACATCGCCGCGCTCGCGGAGGCGCTTGAGGTCTCGGCCGACTACCTGCTCGATGGTCCAGCGCCGGAAGTCCAACCTGAGCGGCAGGTCTACAGCCTGCTGGGATTGCAACGGGTGCTGCTTGATGCCGCCCCTGATGATCCGCCTGACATTCCGGCCCGTCCGCTTGAGGTGTTGCGCGCAGAGGTCCACCAGGCCGACATGGCACTTCGCGACGCTGACTACGCCACCGTTATTCGCCTGCTGACATCCGTTATCGGCGAGCTGTATGTACACGCCGCCACCGGGGACGAACAGGCACGGAGCGAGGCGCTGCGCCTCGTCGTCCAGGCGTGCGGCTCTGACGCGACGTGCATGCTTCGGCATCTGGGCGAGGCCAATCTCGCATGGATCGCAGGGGAGCGCGGGCAGCAGGCCGCGGACATGTTGAATGATCCGGTGTGGCGTGGTGCCGCCGCGTTCGGGCGCGCGCATGCGCGAATCTCGGCCAACAAGCCTCGGGCGCTCATGGTCACCCCCCGGATCGCCGACGAGGTGGAACCGCACATCGGGGACGACCCGTTCGGTCAGCAGGTGTACGGCATGTTGAGGCTGTCGAGTGCTCTCGCGTGCCAGATCAACAACGACCATCAAGCGGCCGCGGACCATGCGGCCGAGGCCGCCCGGGTCGCCGAACGCCTCGGTGAGGACCCGAACGCCTTTGAACTGTTCGGACCGGCCAACACGGGCGTCTGGCGGGCAAGCTTGGCGGTGGAGGCTGAGCAACCGGCCGAGGCGCTCACCTATGCCGATGAGGTGCAGCCGCGTTTCCTGGCGTCCAAAAACCGGCGGGCGGCGCTGTGCATGGAGAGGGCGCGTGCCCGCGCGATGCTCGGTCACTCGCCGAAGGTCATCTACCAGGAGTTGCGTCAGGCGGAACGCCTGTCGCCTCAGCAGACGCGCAACAACCCGTTCATTCGGGAGCTCGTGGCCGATCTCCTTGACCGTTTCGGTGGCCGTGAGCTGCGCGGACTGGCGTGGCGCATGAACCTGATCTGACAGAGGGTTTCTGAACGGAAACGCTCTGCAACTATGCGCGTCCTACGGTGCCGCCGAACACGGAGGCGGCCCCGGACGCGACGATGCAGGCGTCGACCGGGGCCTGACCAGGAAGGTGGGTCCTGGCTATGGACGATCGTACGGGCGGATTGCACTCGTACGACCCGCTTGCCGCGTTAGGAGTGCGGTTGGCGGCGCGGCGGCTGACGGTGGACTACCGGGCGGATGGGCTCCACGTCGTCAACGAGAACGTCACCGGGTGCTGCGCCGAGACGGCGCACCCGTCCGACCTGATCACGTGCCGGCGCCGCGCCGACGACGGCGGCGTGCCGTGGTTCTTCACCTCGTGGCGGGAGCCGATCGCCCCCGCTGAGCAGGTGGACGACGCGGCCATGTACATCTACGCCTGCCTGTCGCGGCGGCCGGAGGAGCGGTCATGACCGCCGGGCCGGTCGCCGGTGGACGGGCGGCGGAGGCGGATGACGAGCGGGTGCTGGCCGTGCTGCGTGCGCGCTTCCCAGCGGTGATGGTCTGGCGCGGCGCGTTCACCGGCAGCCTGTGGGGCGCCTGGCGTGACCCTTCCGGCCGCGTCCACTTGATCGAGGCGGATGACCCGGCCGAGCTCGCGCGTCGCCTGGACGCGTCCGTGCCGCAGTGGCCGAGCGGGGCGTTGGGAGTGGGCGGGATGACGGCGGAGCTGTGGGCGCCTTCCACATTTCGGGCTCCGGCTGGCCCTCCGCCAGCACGCACCGAACCACCTGCGCGTTCGGGCGGTGCGCTGTCCGGGCCGCCGACGGCTGCGCTGCGTCCGCATGCGGAGGTCCGGTCTCACGATCGTCAGAGTGCGGTGTCGCATCAGCCGCCGCGGACGGTGGCGGCCGTACCTACCGATGCGCAGTCATCGTCGCGTGGTCTCGTGGCGTCGTCTCGTACGTGGGCCGGACAGCTTGCGAGTTCGCGCGATGCTCTTTCCACGTCTTCGGAGAGTGTGGCTGCACGGCCTGCATTTGTGCAGGCTCGGCCACACGTAGGTGCGGTTTCGCACGGGTCCACGCGGGCGGTGGCGGTGTTTGCTGCGGCGGATTCATCGCCGCGTGGTGTGGTGGCATCGCGTCCGCCGGACCTGTCACGTCCGGCGCGGAGGCGGCACGAAGCGCACCGGGGCCGTGGGCGTTGCGACGGCTGCTCGGCGCGTTGTCGCGGACGGACGAGTGGTGATCGGCGTGGTGCTGAGCGGCAGTCGCTAGTCCTGGACGACGGTCGGCACCACAATCAGCGTCCTCGAGTGCGGCAACTCGGGTGCCGTCGCCCTCCTAACGCCGCAGCCCTGGGCACCGGTGTGGCCTGGTGCCTGGGGCTGCGGCGACTGTCATAGGGATTCGAGGACGTTGCAGGCGTGGGTGAGGCCGTCCTCGGAGCGGATGCGGCGGCCTAGGGCGGAGGCGTTCCGCCAGATGTCCTGCGACTGGACGGCTTGGCGGATCGCGTTCGCCAGGCGCGGCACGGTCAGGCTGCTGAACGGGACGGGGCGAGGCCCGACGCCCAATGCCGCTACACGTTCGGCCCAGTACGGCTGGTCGCCGAAGAACGGGCACACCACCGCGGGCACGCCCGCGCGCAGCCCGGCGGCGGTCGTGCCTGCGCCGCCGTGGTGGACGACGGCCGCCATCTGGGGGAACAGCCACGAGTGCGGCACGTCCCGTACGGCGAGGACGTCGTCGTCCGAGGTGGACGGGTCGCCGTGGACGATGCCGCGGACGCCCGCCAATCGCAGGGCCGTGCGGACGATCCGGTCGGTCATGTCCGGGTCCTTGGGCACCATGCTGCCGAAGCCCACGTAGACGGGCGGCGGCCCGGAGGCCAAGAATTGCGCGAGTTCGGCGGGCGGCCGCCATGACGGCTCGTCCAGGAACCAGTAGCCCGTCACGTGCACGTATCTGGGCCAGTCGCGGGGACGCGGTACGACGCTCGGGCTGAAACACGCCAACACGGGGCGGCCTTCGCGGCGGGCCTCGTGCATGGGGCCGCGCGTCGACAGCGGCGCCAAGCCGAGGCTGTCACGGCGCCAGGGGTTGATGAACGGACGGGACAACTGCCAGGCGAGCTGGTCGACGGCCAGGAAGCTCGCCCGGTTGCCCACAGGGCCGAGCAGGCGCGCCTGCGGCAGGAACGGGTGCGGGAACGCGCCGGTGGGGTGGCTGGGCTGGAAGTGGATCAGAGCCCAGGGGATCGACCGGTGTTCGGCCAGGTGGCGGCCCAGCAGGCCCAGGGTGGGGCTGAGGATGAGGTCGGCGTCCTTGCAGGCGTCGTGGCATTCGTCCAGGAGCCGTTGCGCCATCGGGCCGAGGATGCGGCGGAACCCGCCCAGGAAAGTGACGGGGTTGCGGCCCCCGGCGAGCAGCTTCTGGCCCGCGTCCGAGGAGAGGATCTCGGTGGGGTCGGCGGTGAGGGGGGCGTGGTCGAGCCCGGCGGCGAGGGCGAGGGGGGCGTAGCGGGTGCCGGCGACCAGGCGGACGCGGTGGCCGCGGGCGGTCAGCGCCCGGCCGAGCGCCGCGCACGGCTGGACGTCGCCGCGCGACCCCGCTGCGAGGATCACGATTCTGCGGCTCAACGGTCCTCCTTTACCAGGCGTCGCCGCGCCGTGGGCCGTCCCATTCGCCCCAAGGGTCGGTGTCGTCCTCCGGCACGTACGGGAGGTACCAGCCCGGGGGCGGCGGGGGGAAGGGGAAGCGGCGCGGCGCCTCGTCCCCGCGCGGCGACTGGACGTCTGTGGAGCTGTGGGGGTGTGCGCTCTTGCGGCGCAGGCGGCCGAATCGGGGAGCCTCGCCGGAGGCGACCGGGGCGGCGAGGACGGGTTCGGGCCGGCGCGGCGGCGGCACGGACGGGCGGGAGCGTTTGCCGTGCTTGGGGCCGGTCCAGCCGCGCCTGCTGGGCAGCGTCGCGCCGCAGATCAGGCCGCCGATCAGCACGAGGGCGGCGCCGAGGACGAGGCCGGAGGCGGTGCCCTCGCGGAACCGCTCCAGGCTCTGCGCGCTCGCGCCCGCGTCCGGAACCTCCCGCACGAGCACCCCGAGGATCGCGATGCCGAACGCGCCGGACGCCTCGCGGATCACGTTGATGATCCCGCTGGCGACTCCTGCGCGTTGCTCCGGGACGGCCTTGAGCACGTACATCACCAGCGGCATGGCCAGCGCCGCCCCCGCCCCGAGGATCATCACGCCGGGCATCAGCTCGGCGTAGCCGTCGCCGCGCCGCAGCGTGGAGAACAGGAACATGCCGAACGCCATCAGCGCCATGCCGCCGCCGATGGCCGGGCGCGGCCCGATCCGGGCCGCGAGCCAGAACCCCACCGGGGTCAGCGCCATGATCGCGATGGACGGCGGCAGCAGCACCAGGCCCGCCTCGGGCGGGCTGAACCCCAGGTAGCGCTGCAGGAACGCCGCCGAGTAGAAGATCATGCCGTTGAAGCCGATGCCGTAGAGCATCTGCGACACCAGCCCCCCGGTGAACACCCGGTTGCGGAAGAACCGCAGGTCGATCATCGGGTCGGGGGCCCAGCTCTCCACGACGACGAAGCACGCCAGCGCGACCAGCACCAGGGCGAACACGCTGAGCACGGACGGGTCGGTCCAGCCGCGCGTGCGTCCCTCCTCCAGCCCGTAGGTGAACGCGAACAGCATGGTCGCGGAGATGAGCACGCCCGGCAGGTCCACCCGGGCGTCGGGGTTGGCGGCCCGGTCCGACAGCACGGCCAGGCCGAGCAGGATCACCAGCACGCCCGGCGCGACGTTGATGAGGAAGATCCAGCCCCAGTGCCAGTGCTGGACGATGAACCCGCCGATGGCCGGGCCGAGCGCGGTGGCGGTGGAGCCCGCGCCCACCCACACGATCATGCCGAGGGAGCGCTGCCGGTCGGAGCGTCCCACGGTGACCATGACCTGCGTGGCGGGCAGCGCCAGCGCGGCGCCCGCGCCCTGCGCCACCCGCGCCAGGATGAGCACGGTGGCGTCCGGCGCCAGCCCGCACGCCGCGGACGCCGCCGTGAACACCGCCATGCCGGACACGAACGCCGCCCGGCAGCCGTAGACGTCGGCGATCCGCCCGCCCGCGATCAGCAGGCAGGAGAACATCAGGATGTAGCCGGTGGCCACCCAGTCCTTGGCCGCGGCGGACAGGTCCAGGTCGGCCATGATCGTGGGCAGGGCGTTGGCGACCACCGTGTTGTCCATGGTGATCATGAACGCGCTGACGGCGACGACCGCCAGCGCCCATCTGTATCGGCCGCGTGTCAACGCACCTGCGCGGCGCATTCCCCCGGCCCCGCGGGCGCCGCCGGACGGGCGCGGAGAAAAGGCCGCTTCCCCCTACGAGCGTGTGTGGTTATTGTGACGAATTGTTTGCGGGCGGTTACCGTTCCTTGTGGCCGGAGCGGTTCTGTCAACTATCCCATGAGGCCACAGCGGCGCGCGTGCGGTCTTGTCATTAAGGTGACAAGTAAACGCGGAGAAAAGTGGTCTGGGTGCGCATCATGCGCCGGTGATTGTGGGTCAAGGTGGTCCCTCCGCTTCGAACGATCCTGGATTCATTGGGGGATCCGCACGCATGCAGAGCACCGATCGTTCCGGAGCCGCGCAGGACGGCACGCGGATCAGCGAGGATTCGGTTCGCCGGTTCCTGGTCGAGCAGATCGCGCGCCGCTCCGGCGTCCCCGCCGCCGACGTCGACACGGGCCGCCCCCTGGAGGAGTTCGGACTGGCCTCGCGCGACGCGGTGGCGGTCGCGGGCGAGCTGGAACGGCTGCTCGGCCGCGCCCTGCCCGCCACCCTCGTCTGGGAGCACCCGACGATCGACCGGCTGGCCGCCGCGCTCACGTCGGGCGACCCCGCCCCCGAGCCCGCCCCGGCGCCCGCGGGCCGGACGCGTGCGGACGAGCCGATCGCCGTGATCGGCGTCGGCTGCCGGTTCCCCGGCGGCGACCGCGACCTGACCGGCCCCGGCGACCTGTGGGCCTTCCTCACCGGACGCGGCGACGCGATCCGCGAGGTCCCCGACGACCGGTGGGCGCCGTTCGACGACGGATCCCCCGAAGCGGCCGACCGGCTCGCCGCCACCACGCGGCTCGGCGGCTACCTGCGCGACATCGCCGCGTTCGACGCCTCGTTCTTCGGCATCACCCCCCGCGAGGCCGCCGTGATGGACCCGCAGCAGCGGCTCGTCCTGGAGGTGGCCTGGGAGGCGTTCGAGCACGCCGGGCTCGGCCCGGCGGGGCTGCGCGGCTCCCGCACCGGCGTGTTCATCGGCGTGTCCGCCCCCGAGTACGCCGCGTTGACCGCGTCCGACCCGGCCGCGCTGGAGGCGTTCACCGCGACCGGCGCCGCGCTCAGCGTCGTCGCGGGCCGCCTGTCGTACCTGCTGGACCTGCGCGGCCCCAGCATGATCGTCGACACGGCGTGCTCGTCGTCGCTGGTCGCGACGCATCTGGCGGTCCGCGCGCTGCGCGACGGCGAGGCGGACGTGGCGCTGGCCGGCGGCGTCAACGCGCTGCTGTCCCCGACGATCACCATGACGTTCGACCAGGCGGGCGGGACCGCCGCCGACGGCCGGTGCAAGGCGTTCGACGCGTCCGCCGACGGCATGGTCCGCGCCGAGGGCTGCGGCGTCCTGGTGCTCAAACGGCTGTCGGACGCGCTGCGCGACGGCGACCGGGTGCTCGCGGTCGTCCGCGGCAGCGGCGTCAACTCCGACGGCCGTTCCAACGGCCTGGTCGCCCCCAACGCCGAGGCGCAGAAGGCGCTGCTGCGGGAGGTGTACGCGGCGTGCGGGGTCGACCCCCGCCAGGTCGACTACGTGGAGGCGCACGGCACCGGCACGTTCCTCGGCGACCCGATCGAGGCCGCGGCGCTGGGCGAGGTGCTCGGCGTCGGCCGCGACCCGGACGCGCCGCTGCTCATCGGGTCGGTCAAGTCGAACCTCGGGCACCTGGAGTCGGCGGCGGGCGCTGCGGGGCTCATCAAGACCGTCCTGGCGCTGCACCACCGAGTGATCCCGCCGAGCATTCACTACAAGGAGCCCAACCCGCACATCCCGTTCGACGACCTGCGGCTGCGGGTGGCGGCCGACGAGACGCCGTGGCCGGACCGGGACCGGCCCGCGCTCGCGGGCGTGTCGGGCTTCGGGTTCGGCGGCACGAACGCGCACATCGTCCTGGAGGAGGCGCCGCGGCCCGCGCCGCGCTCTTCACCCCCGGCCGCCATGCGGGTGTTCCCCCTGTCGGACGCGTCCGACGACCGCGTCCGCGACCACGCCCGAGTGCTCGCCGACTGGCTCCGCACCCGCGACGACGTCTCGCTCGCCGACCTCGCCCACACCCTGCACCGCCGCAACGGACGCGGCCGGGCGCGCGCCGCCGTCGCCGCCCGCGACCGCGCCGCGCTGCTGGACGGGCTGACCGCCCTGGCCGAAGGCCGCCCCCACCCCGGCGTCGTCGCCGGCACCGCGCTCGGCGTGCCCGGCAAACCCGTCTGGGTGTTCTCCGGGTACGGCGCCCAACGCGCGGGGATGGCCCGCGGGCTGCTGGAGGAGGAGCCCGCGTTCGCCGAGGCCCTGGACGACCTGGACACGCTGTTCGCCGAGGAGGGCGGCCCCGCCGTCTGGGACCTGCTGGAGTCCGGCACCAAGCCGGACGGCCCCGTGGAGGCGATGTGCGCGCTGTTCGCCGTGCAGGTCGCCCTGGCGCGCACGTGGGCGTCGTACGGGGTCACGCCCGGCGCGGTCATCGGGCATTCGATGGGCGAGGTCGCCGCCGCCGTCGTCGCGGGCGCCCTCACCCTGGCCGACGGCGTCAAGGTGATCCACCGCCGGTCGCGCCTGCTGACCCGGCTGGTCGGGGGCGGCGCCATGGCGGTGCTGGGCGCGTCCGCCGACGAGGTGGCGCGGCTCGCCGAGGGGCTGCCGGACGTCCACCCCGCCGTCCACTCCTCGCCGAAGCAGACCGTCGTCACCGGCGACGCCGACCAGATCGCTGAAATCGTGCGACGCGCCGAGGAGGAGGGCCGCCTGGCCCGCCTGGTCAAAGCGGAGGGCGCGGGCCACTCGCCGCAGGTCGACCCGCTCGTCCCCGAGCTGCGCGAGCAGCTCGCCGACGTCGGCGCCGAACCCGGCACCCCGCTGGCCGACGGCATCCGCCTCTACACGACCGCCTTGGACGACCCGCGCGCCTACGCCGACGGCACGCCCGCGCTGACCGCCGACCACTGGGCCGCGAACCTGCGCAACCCGGTGCGGCTCGCGGACGCGGTGGCCGCGGCCGCCGACGACGGCTTCCGCACGTTCATCGAGGTGAACGCCCACGCCCTCCTCACGCACGCGCTGGAGGAGACCCTGGAGGGCACCGGGGCGTTCGTCACCCACACGCTCAAACGCGCCCCCAAGGGCCGGGAGACCGACGACACGCTGACCTTCCACACCCGGCTCGCCGACCTCGCCGTGCACGGGCACCCCCTGACCGGCCCGTCCGAAGGCGCGGTGATCGACGTGCCGCCGTCGCCGTGGCGGCACGAACGCCACTGGGTGGACCTGTCGCGCCGCCCGGCGCGGCGCAGCGACGAACATCCGCTGCTCGGCGCGCACGTCGAGCTTCCCGGCGAAGACCGCCACGCGTGGCGCGCCGACGTCGGCACGGCCGCGCAGCCGTGGCCGGCGGACGTGCGCGTCCACGGCCACAACGTGCTGCCCTTCGCCGCCGTCGCGGAGATGGCGCTCGCCGCGGGGGCCGTCGCGCTCGGCAGCCGGCGGGTGCGCGTCAACGGCCTGTGGATGGAACGGAGGCTCCCCCTCGCCGAGCACACCACCGTCACCACCACGTTCACCGAGCAGGAACAGCGCGTCGAGATCCACGCGCTCACCCCCGCCGGCACGTGGACGCGGGTGGCCAGCGCAGACGTCGGCGACGACCACCGCCCGCAGCCCGTCCCGCCGACCGGACCCGCCGTCGAGGTGGCCGGGGCCGAGCGCGGCAGCCGCCACTACGTGCTGCACCCGGAGGTCTTCGACCGCTGCCTGGCCGTCCTGTCGGACGAGGCGGCGCGCCTCGACGCGGGAGTGTGGCTGCCGGAGACGATCGGCGGCCTGCGCGTGTACGGGCCGACGCACCGCGGCGGACGCGTCCACGTCGAGGTGACCGACACCGGCGAGGGGCTGGTCGGCGCGCTGCGGCTGCTCGGCCCGGACGGGGACGTGCTCGTCGAGGCCGTCGAGATCGGGCTGCGGAAGGTGGAGCGCGCGGACGTGCCCGTCCCCCTCACCGACAAGATCACCGAGGTGGTGTGGGACGAGGAGCCCGCACCCGGGCCGGGGGAGCCCCGCGACTGGCTGCTGCTCGCCGAGGACGACGACGCCCTGGCCGCCGCCGTCGCCGCCGAGCTGCACGAACGCGGCCACCGCGTCGCCCGCCGCCCCCTGACCGCCGAACCGCCCGCGAAGCCGGACGCGGCGGCCGTGCTGGCCGTCCCGCCGCCCGACCTCGTCGACGAAGACCTCGTCCTCACCGTCGCCGGGATCGCCCGCGCGCTCCCCGACACCGCGCGCCTGTGGGTGGCGACCCGCCGCGCCCTGCCCGTCGCGGACGGCGAGAGCGGCGAACCCGGCCAGGGCTTCCTCCGCGCCCTCACCCGCGTGCTGGCGTTCGAACGGACCGCGCTGCGCGCCACCCTCGTGGACGTGGACCGCCCGTCCGACCTGGTGACCGAGCTGCTCGGCGACGGCGCCGCCCGCGAGGTCGCCTGGCGGAGCGGCGTGCGCCGCGTCGCCCGCCTCGCCCGCGCCGCGCTGCCCGAACGCCAGGGACGCCCCCGCCGGGTCGTGCGGCGCGGCGGCGCGTACATCATCACCGGCGGGTACGGCGGCATCGGCCTGGTCACCGCCCGGCTGCTCGCCGAACGCGGCGCCGGACGGCTCGTGCTGTCGGGCCGCTCGGGACCGGACGCCGACGCGGAGAAGGCCATCACCCGGCTGCGCGAGAGCGGCGTGGAGGTCGAGGTCGTCCTCGGCGACATCGCCGCCCCCGGCACCGCCGACCGGCTCGTCGCCGCCGCCCGCGAGGGCGGCCGCCGCCTGTGCGGCGTCGTGCACGGCGCGGGCGTCCTCGCCGACCGCCTCGTCGCCGACCTCGGCCCCGACGACCTGCACCAGGTGTGGGCGGCCAAGGTGGAGGGGGCGCGGGCGCTCAGCGCCGCCACCTGGGACCTGGACCTGGACTGGTTCCTGCTGCACTCCTCGGCCGCCGCGCTGCTCGGCTCGCCCGGCCAGGCCGCCTACGCCGCCGCCAACGCGGCGCTCGACGCCCTGGCGGTCCACCGCCGCGCCCACGGCCGCCCCGCCACCGCCGTCGCCTGGGGCACCTGGTCACGCGTCGGCGGCGCCGCCGGCCGGTCCGTGCCGGTCCTCGACCCGATCACCCCGGACGAGGGCGCCGAGGCGCTGGAGGCGCTGCTCGCCGCCGACCGCTCGGTCACCGGCGTGCTGAAGTTCGACCCGGCCGCGGCCGTCGAACTGTTCCCCGAGATCATCGGCATGCCGTACTTCGCGGCGCTGACCGAGACGGCCGCCGCCGCGCGGTCCGACGCCGACGACTGGCCCGGCATCGACGCGGTCCGCCGCCTCCCCGCGGCCGAGGCCCGCGCCGCGATCGCCGCGCGCGTCCGGTACCGGATCGCCTCGGTGCTCGGCTTCGACCCCGAACGGCTCGACCCGTCCGTCCCGCTCACCGATCTCGGCCTCGACTCGCTCGTCGCGGTGCGCATCAAGAGCGGAGTCGAGCACGACCTCGGCCTCACCGTGCCGCCGTCGGTGCTGCTCAAGGGCGCCAGCGTCCACGCGTTCGAGGAATGGGCCGCCGCGGAGCTCGGCCTGGACGCCCCCGCCCCGGCCGCTCCGGTCGCCCCGCACGCCGCGGCGAACGCGACCGACGGGTACGTGATGCCCCGCGACGCCGCCGAACGCCTCGCCGTCCGCATCTTCGAGGACGTGCTCGGCCTGGACCGCGTCAGCGTCACCGCCGACTTCTTCGCCGACCTCGGCGGACGCGACGACCAGGCCGACCAGGTCGTCGCGAGGGTCGCCGCCGAACTGGCCGACCAGGCCGCCCCCGAGCCGGTCACCCGGGGCGAGCTGCTCGCCGTGCCGACCGCCGAGCACGTCGCGGAGTTCCTGCGCGCCGCCGACGAACGCGCCGCGCGCCAGATCGTCCGCCCGCTCCGCCCGTCGGGGACACGGCGTCCGCTGTTCGTCGCGCACCCGGCGGGCGGCACCACCGCCTGCTACCGGCAGCTCGTCGCGCTGCTCGGCGACGACCAGCCCGTCCACGGCCTCGAACGGTTCGACGACGCCCCGCCCCTCACCGAACGCGCCGCCCGCTACGCCGAACGGCTGATGGAAGCGCAGCCGGACGGCGCGTTCCGGCTCGGCGGATGGTCGTTCGGCGGCGTGCTCGCCTACGAGACCGCGCGGCAGCTCACCGCCGCCGGACGCGACGTCGAACTGGTGGCGCTGTTCGACGCCGGGCTGCCGCTGCCGGTCGACGACGAAGCCGACGCCCTGGCCCGCCGGTACTCCGCGTTCGCCGACTACGTCAACCAGACCTACGGCCTCGACATCGCCCTCGCCTACGAGGAGCTGTCCGGGCTGGCCGAGGAGGAGCAGTTCGCGCTGCTCATGGAGCGCGCCGCGCCCCTCGCCGACCGCATCCCCCAGGCCGCGCTGACCCACCAGCTCACGTCCCACCAGGACACCCGCTCCCTGGAGACCTACGAACCCCGGCCCTACGACGGCCGCGTCGTCCTCTACCGCGCCCCGGAGGAGACGCCCTGGGCGGTCCACGACGCCCGCTATGTCCTCGACGGCACCAACGGCTTCGGCCCGCTGTGCCCGAACCTGGAGGTCGTCACCGTCCCCGGGGCGCACCACCTCAACCTGCTCGACCCGCCGGCCGTGCGCGTCCTCGCCGCCGACCTCGACCACCGGCTCGCCGTCGGCGCGGCCGAGGACGGCGGCCGCGCCGCGACCGCACCGGCCCCCTAGCCCCCGGTCGACTCGTCCCGCACGGAGGCCGCCCGTCCATCCCGATCACCCCGAGGAGATCCATGGTCACGTCCGCCTCGTCCGATCCGCTGCTGGACGCCGTCCGCGCCGGCGCCGACGGCCGGCAGCTGCTGGACTGCCCGCTGCCGACCCGCTTCCGCGCCGCCCACCTCCGCAAGGACGAGGTGGGCCTGTTCGACGGCCAGACCGACAAGGACGTGCGCCGCTCCATCCACGTCGGCGAGGTCGACATGCCCGAACTGGCGCCCGACGAGTGCGTGGTCGCCGTGATGGCCGCCGCGATCAACTTCAACACCGTCTGGTCGGCCATCTTCGAACCGGTGCCGACGTTCGCGTTCCTGGAGAAGTTCGGCCGCCAGGGCTGGCACGGCGCCCGCCACGACCTGCCGTACCACGTCATCGGCTCCGACGCGGCCGGCGTCGTCGTCCGCACCGGCGCGGGCGTCCGCAAGTGGAAGCCGGGCGACCGCGTCGTGATCTCCCCGGCCTACGTCGACGAGGAGGACCACGGCTCCTACGACGACGGCATGATGAGCGAGACCCAGCTCGCGTGGGGCTTCGAGACCAACTTCGGCGGCCTCGCCGACTACTGCGTCGTCAAGGCCAACCAGCTCATCCGCAAGCCCGCCCACCTCACCTGGGAGGAGGCCGCGTCCAACACCCTGTGCGCGGCCACCGCGTACCGCATGCTCGTCGGCGTCCACGGCGCCCGCATGAAGCAGGGCGACGTCGTCCTCGTCTGGGGCGCCACCGGCGGCCTCGGCTCCTACGCCGTCCAGCTCGTGAAGAACGGCGGCGGCATCCCCGTCGCCGTCGTGTCGTCGGAGGAGAAGGCCGCGCTGGTGCGGGCCCAGGGCTGCGAGCACGTCATCAACCGCACCGAGCTCGACCTGGGCGAGCAGGGCATGCGCCACCCCAAGGCGGGCCGCATCCTCGGCGAGGCGATCCGCCGCCGCGTCGGCGAGGACCCCGGCATCGTCTTCGAGTACCTGGGCCGCGAGACCTTCGGCGCCTCCGTCTACGTCGCCAAGCGCGGCGGCAAGATCGTCACCTGCGGGTCGTCCACCGGCTACCGCCACGAGTACGACAACCGCTTCCTGTGGATGCGGCTGAAGAGCATCATCGGCTCGCACGGCTTCAACTACGCCGAGGCCGTCGAGGTCAACCGCCTGATCGCGCTCGGCATGATCCACCCGACCCTGTCCGCCGTGTACCCCCTGGAGCGGACCGGCGAGGCCGCCCGCGTCGTCCAGACCAACCGGCACGTCGGCAAGGTCGCCGTCCTGTGCGCCGCCGAGAAGGAGGGGCAGGGCGTCGAGGACCCCGCCCTCCGCGAACGCATCGGCGAGCACAACCTCACCCTGTACCGGCGCCGCTGACCCGCCGCACACCGCTCGGCCCGGTCAGCCGCCGCCGCACCCGCCGCAGGAGGAGCCGCACGAGGAACCGCCGCCGCCATCGCCGCCGCTGCAACCGCTGGACGAGCAGACCGACGCGGTGGACGAGCAGGTCGGCCCCCCGTAGTCGACACCGCCCGGCGACCCCGAACCGGCCATCTGCAGGAGGCGGCCCAGGCCGGCGGCGTGGGCGAACGCCGGGTCGATGCTCATCAGGGCGGCCGTCCCGAACAGCGCCACGCCCATGGCCGCCGCGGGGATGCCGTACGTCGCCCAGGCCGGGGACATGCGCGGGTCGAGGTGCGCGTGCCGGTCGCGGGTCTCGCGGAGCGCCGCCTTGACGGCACGGGTCTGCTCCGCGTGCCCCGCCAGCACGCCGTACAGGAGCAGCAGCACCACGATGACCGGGAAGATCATGATCGCGGCGACCGGGGCGCCCGGCGGATCGTCGAGCAGGTACTGCACCAGGCGGGCGACGCCCACGAGGATGATCGCGACCAGCGGCCATGCGGCGCGCCTGGCCAGGCGCCGCCGCCGCTCGTCGATCACCATGCCCTGGGCGACCAGGCCGTCGCGGAGCTCCTGGATCGCCTTCTTGACCTCGGCGTGCTGGGCGACCCCCGCCACGGTGCGGGCCTGCCGGGTGCGGACGGCCTCGTGGACGACCCGGTCGAGGGGCGTGTCCGCGGCACGCCGGTCGCCGGTGACGTACAGGTCGCCGCCCCGGTCGGCGGCCCGGACGGCGCCGTCCAGCCGCAACGACATCAGGACCGCCGCGATCACGTGGCGGCCGCCGCCGGTGAGGTAGGCGACCTCGTACGGGTGCAGCGGCCGTGTCGGCGGATGGCCGCGCCGCAACCGGAACCTGACGACGGCCGCTCCCACGACGGACAGCACGCCGAGCAGCGCGAAGACCACCAGGAAGTCGACGTCGGGGATTCCCCACAGCTGCTCCTGTGCCCGCATGGCACCTCCCGTCGCACACCGGTACCCGGTTCGACGGGCCGGTGGCGGGCCGGGTTCAGGCCAGCGCCGAACGCCCATGTGGACCGCCGTCCCGCGGGCGGCGATGCATCCGCGTACGGGGGGACGCCGTGGGTCGAACCCCAGCGGCGATCTCTACGCGGTCGCCGGCGCCGTCGGAGAGGAAGGCCGCCAGCGCGGCTCCCTCCTCGGCGACCTCGGCGCGCTCGGCTCGGGTGAGGCGGCGCAGCGGCGTGACGGTCACGGCGTCCAGCACCGGCAGGTCCGCGCGGTCGAGCAGCAGGTGCCGGGCGAGCGTCGCGCGGTTGAGCGTCCGGGTGTCCAGGACGGTCGCACCGGCGGACATGGCGGCTCCTCGGGTTCTCGGTTCACCTCTGCCGGGCGGTCGCGCCGCGGAGTCGGCCGCACCGCCCGTCGGTGACCAGCGTCGCAGGAGAAGCGGTCAGAACCTGACCGCTTCTCGGTCCGAGGTGCGACGAGGCTCCGGGCGGGCGTCAGACGCCGCCTCCTCCGCAGCCGCTGCCGCCGGATCCATCGCCGCCTCCACCAGAGCCGCCGCCGCAACCGCTGGACGAGCAGACCGACGCGGTGGACGAACAGGACGGCCCCGCGTAGCCGATGCCGCCCGACGCCGACGCGCGGCCCGCCAACTGCAGAAGCCGTCCCAGCCCCGCGGCCTGCGAGAACTCCGGATCGATGCTCATCAGCGCCGCCGTGCCGAACAGGGCCACGCCCATGGCGGCCGCGGGGGTCCCGTAGGTGGCCCAGGCGGGGAACATGCGCGGGTCCAGGTGGCCGTGCCGCTGCCGGATGTCCTTCAGGGCGGCCTCGACGGCGCGGGTCTTCTCGGGGTCGCCGAGCGTCATCGCGTAAAGGATCGCCAGTCCGGCGGCCAGCCAGATGTTCAGGAATGCGGCGGTCGGGACGTCGGGGCCGCCGAAGAACCTGGCGTCGGCCGTGTACCACGCCAGACGCGCGATGCCGACGGCGGCCACCAGCCACAGCGGCACGGCGGCGAGCCGGGCCAGACGGCGGCGACGCCCGTCCATGATCATGCCTTGGGTGATCAGGCCGTCGCGCAGCGCCTTCACCGCGTCCTTGACGGTCGCGTCCGCGGCCACCGCCGCCACCGTCCGCGCCCGGCGGTTGCGGACGGCCTCGTACACGGCCTCGTCCAGCGGCGTGTCCGCCGACCGCCGCTCGCCGGCGACGTGCAGGTCGCCGCCGGGACGATCGGCGCGGACGGCGCCGTCCAGACGCAGCGACAGCAGGGACGCCGCGATGGCGTGGCGCCCGCCGCCGGTGAGGTAGGCGACCTCGTAGGGGTGCAGCGGCCGGGTCGGCGGGTGGCCGCGCCGCAGCCGGAAACGCACGACGCCCGCGACCAGGATGAAGAGCACGCCCAGGATCGCGGCGCCCTTCAGGAAGGCGACGTCGGGGATTCCCCAGAGCTGCTCCTGCGCCCGCATGGCACCCTCCCGTCGCACCGGTACCCGGTTCGACGGGCCGATGACGGGCCGGGTTCAGGCCGCTGCCGGAACGCCCGCGTGGACTGCCGTCCCGCAGACGACGGCGCACCGGCATGCCCGGGGTCTCGTGACTCCTCGCGCGGGCCGAGAGCCCCGCCGCGGCGCTTCAGGCGAGCCGCTCAGCCCCGTACCGCGCGCAGGGCGCCGGGCCGGCGGTTGTCGAGGTGATCGAGGGCGGCGGAGGTGGCGTCGTCGGCGGGGAGGTGGACGACCAGGCGCTGGCCCTCGGAGTCGAGCACCTCGTAGGCCAGCCGCAGTTCCCCCACGTCGGGGTGGACGAGGCGTTCGACGCCGGTGCGGCGCGGCGCGGCCGGCGGGGACTGCAACCGCCGGGTGAAGGGCGCGCCGGCCAGGACGGTCAGTTCATCGACGAGGTGGGCGAAGTACGGGTCGTTCGGCGAGGACGCGGCCCGCAGGGCGGCGACCCGCTCGTCGGCGACGCGGTCCCAGTCGGGGTAGGCGGCGCGGGCCCGCCCGTCGGCGAACACGAACCGGGCCTGGTTCGGCGGCTCGCCGTCCAGCAGGCCGATCGGCCCGGCGAGGCGCTCGTAGGAGGACGTGTGGGCCAGGACGTCGCCGAGCCGGTTGAGCAGCACCGCGGGAGTGGAGTCCAGCCGGTCGAGCAGCGCCCGCATCGTGGGACGCACCTGCCGTTCGGGCGGCACGGCCCCGGGGCACAGGAGGTCGGCGCCGGAGGCCGCCTTGGCCAGGTTGCGGAGCTGGACGCGCTCGTCCGGGGACAACCGCAGCGCGTCGGCGAGCGCGGCCAGGATCTGCGGCGACGGGCGGCGGTCGCGCCCCTGTTCCAGCCGCGTCAGGTAGTCGACGCTCACCCCGGAGAGGGTGGCCAGCTCGGCGCGCCGGAGTCCGGGCGTGCGGCGGCGCGGCCCGGCGGGCAGACCCACCTCGCCCGGGGTGACGGCCTCCCGGCGGCTGCGCAGGAACGCGCCCAGCTGGTTGTCGCTCACGGGCCGAGTGTACGGAGCCGGATCGTGGCCCTGTCAGGGCCAGTCTCATCCCGGCCTCCCCGGCGCCGGCCCGCCCGCGCACAGTGGACGCATGACCTTCACCGCCGACGAGATCGACACGGGCTCCGCCGCACCGTCCGCGGGCGGACGCGGCGTGATGCGCGACCGGCTGTTCGGGCCGACCGGGCTGCGCGTCTCGGAGCTGTTCCTGGGCGCCATGACCTTCGCCGGTCCGGACGAGGCGGACGAGATGATCGGGCTGTACGCGGACGCGGGCGGCAACGTCATCGACACCGCCTCGGCGTACGGCGACAGCGAGGAGGTGCTCGGGCGCCTCCTCCGGCACCGCCGCGACCGGTTCGTGCTGGCCACCAAGTTCACGCTGACCCGCGACGCCCGGGACCCCAACGCGGGCGGGAGCCACCGCAAGAACCTCACCCTGTCCCTGGAGGCGAGCCTGCGGCGGCTGCGCACCGACTACATCGACCTGTTCTGGGTGCACACCTGGGACGAGCACACCCCGATCGAGGAGACCATGCGGGCGCTGGACGACGCCGTCCGCGCCGGGAAGGTGCTGTACGTCGGCGCGTCCAACCTTCCCGCGTGGCTGGTCTCGCGCGCCAACACCCTCGCCGAATGGCGCGACTGGACCCCGTTCGCGGGCATCCAGGTCCCCTACAGCCTGCTCAAACGCGACATCGAACGGGAACTGCTGCCGATGGCCGAGGCGTACGGCCTGAGCGTCGCCGCCTATGGCGCGCTGGCCGGCGGCGTGCTGTCGGGCAAGTACACCGGACCCGGCGGCGCCCCGTCCGGCAGCCGGCTCGACCCGGCGTCGCTCACCGCGCGGGACCATCGGGCCGCGCGCGCCGTCCAGCAGGTGGCCGAGGAGCTGGGCGCGACCGCGTCGCAGGTCGCGATCGCCTGGCTCCGCACCCGCTCTCCCGCCGTGCACCCCATCATCGGCTCCCGCAACGCCGCGCAGCTCCGCGACAACCTGGGCGCCCTCGGCGTCACCCTGCCCGCGGACGCCCTGGACCGCCTGGATGCGGCGGTGGAGTTCGACCCCGGCTACCCGACCGACTTCACCACCGGCCCCCGTCCCTGGGTCTTCGGGGACCGCGAACCCCTCCTGGACGGCCGGACCCTCCGGACGTGGCGGCGACGTTGAAGACCGCTGTCCCCCGGGGGTGAGAGGACGCCACCACACACGATCGTCGATGACGGCAGAGGGCCTTCCCGTGGACGAAGATCGCCGGCCACGGCTCATCGCGTCCGTCCGGGAAAGGCACGTGCCTCGCCGCCGCGATCGCACGGGCCGGCACCGGGACGGCCGGATGCAGCCCCCAGCGAACAGCGGCCTAGCCTCGGCAGACCGCGAGAAAAGGCGCGCCGAGGCTACCGCTCTTTCTGGTCCTCTAGGGCCTTGCGCAGGCTGGGCGCCTCGCCCTCTCCGTCGCCGGTGTACGGGACGGCGGCCAGGTCCTCCCGGAAACGGCGGTTGAGGGCGACCCGGACGCGTCCGAGGCGGCTGCGCGTCTCGGGAGGCTCCACGCCCGCCTCCGGGGGACGTCCGAGAGCGCGGGCGGGGGACGGGCGCGGGTCGGTGATCGCGGCGATCTCCTCGTGCGGAAGCTTGTGCTCCACCTCGATGTACTCGCCCGACGGGGTGCGGCGGATGATCCCGGTCTCCAGGCCGTGCTCCAGCAGCTCGCGGTCGCGGCGCTGCAGGCCCAGGCAGATCCGGTACGCGATCGCGAACGCCAGGATCGGGCCGAGGAGGAAGGTGACGCGGAAGAACCAGGTCGTCCAGAACAGCGGGATGTGGAAGGTCTTGGCGATGATGTCGTTGGCGCCGGCCAGCCACAGCAGGCCGTAGGCGGTCACGCCGGCCATGCCGATGCCGGTGCGGGCCGGGACGTCGCGGGGCCGGTCCAGCAGGTGGTGGATCTGGTCGTCGCCGGTGATCCAGCGTTCCAGGAACGGGTAGACGGCCAGGCCGACGAACAGCACGCCGGGCACGACCAGCGCGGGGATCAGCACGCTCATCGGGAGGGTGTGGCCCCAGAAGTTGATCTCCCAGGACGGCATGATCCGCAGGGCGCCCTCCAGGAAGCCCATGTACCAGTCGGGCTGCGACCCCGCGCTGATCGCCCCCGGGTCGTACGGGCCGAACAGCCAGATCGGGTTGATCTGGAAGAACGCGGCCAGCAGCGCCGTGACCGCGAACGTCCACAGGAAGAACGCGGTGGTCTTGGCGATGAACACCGGGAAGAACGGGCCGCCCTGCACGGTGGTGTTGGTGCTGCCCTTGCCCGGGAACTGGGTGTGCGTCTGCCGCCAGGTCAGCACGATGGCGTGCAGCGGGATGAGCGCCAGCAGGATCCCCGGGATGAACAGGATGTGGGTCACGTACAGCCGCGGGATGATCTCCGTGCCGGGGAACTCGCCGCCGAACACGAACATCAGCAGGTACGAGCCGACCAGCGGGATCGACTCGATCACGCCCTCCAGGATGCGGATGCCGGTGCCCGACAGCAGGTCGTCCGGCAGCGAGTAGCCGAACAGCCCGTTGAGCATCACGAGCATGAACAGCACCACGCCGATGACCCAGTTCAGCTCCCGGGGCTTGCGGAACGCCCCGGTGAAGAAGTTGCGCAGCAGGTGCACGACGATCGCCGACAGGAAGATGATCGTCGACCAGTGGTGCAGCTGCCGCATCAGCAGCCCGCCGCGCACGTCGAAGCTGATGTGCAGGGTCGAGGCGTAGGCCTCGCTCATCCGCACGCCCCGCAGCGGCGCGTAGGAGCCGTTGTAGACGACCTCGGTCATGCTGGGCTTGAAGAACAGCGTCAGGTACACCCCGGTGAGCACGACGATCGCGAACGAGTACAGCGCGATCTCGCCCAGCAGGAAGCTCCAGTGGTCGGGGAACGCCTTGCGCATCGCCTTGCGCCCGAACCCGGCGGCGCCGAAGCGGTCGTCGACGGCCCGGCCGGTCTCGGCCAGCGCCTTGGCGGTTCTCGTGGGCCTCGATGGAGTGGACACTGCCGACCTCCCGCTCGGGCGGCTCGCGGGGCGGGCCGCAGCCGCCTCGCCGCATACGACCGGGGGCGCACGTCCGCCGGCGGCGCGCCCCCGTCCTGACCGATGTGTCAACTACCCGCGAAGCGCCCGCGGAATGCGACCTCGTCCGCACGGGATGTAACAAATGCATATTTCGTTTGGCCGAAATTGGTCGAGTCCTGACGGATGCCTGGCGGTCGGCTGTCCAAGAGGACATGATTTGCACCACACGGGTCGCGTAAGTGAGTAATTGCCCCTCGTGTCCGGAAGGTAACTGAGGGGCGCGGACGACGGGGAGGCGCGCGTGGCCGACGACGGGTCCACCGCTGCTCACGGACGCCCCTGGGCCGACCTGCCTCGGGAGCTGGCCGAGCACATGCGGCCCCACCTCGACGAGGTCGCCGACGACATGATCGAGGAGATCCGGACCCGGGTGCGGGAGTACGACCGGCCCGGCGACGGCGCGTACTCGGGCACCCTGCGGCTGGCGGTCGAGCGGGTCCTGCACTACTTCGTCGACCGGGTGGCCGATCCCGGACACGAATCCGGGCAGGTCACCGACTTCTTCCGCGCCATCGGACGCGGCGAGGCCGGGGAGGGCCGCAGCCTGGACGCCATGCAGACCGCGATGCGGGTCGGCGCCATGGTGGCCTGGCGCCGCCTGTCCGCGGCCGCGGTCCGCCTCGGGGTGTCCTCCCGCACGCTCGGCGCGGTCGGCGAGGCCATGATGCTGTTCCAGGACGAGCTGGCCGCGGCCGCCGCCGAGGGGTACGCGCAGGCCCGCGCGGCGGTGGCCGGAGAGATGCAGCGCCGCCGCAAGCGCCTGGTGGACCTGCTGTTCGCCGATCCCCCCGCCACCCTGGAGGCGATCGCCGACCT